>JAAYZL010000210.1 GCA_012514855.1 Clostridiales bacterium | reverse complement strand
TTGGGCGGTACCCGGAAGGGGTCGCTTGCCGGGTCGCGGTGAATCGCGCGGACGAGCGCGTACACGCGCCGCGCGTCCTCGAGCGCGCCGGAATCGCCCGTCGCCAGCGCGTATTCCGCCGCGCCGATGATGTAGAACGCCTCGCTGAAGAAGTAGCGGCGCTTGCGAAGCGGCCGCCCGTCGCCAAGGACGCTGAAGAACATGCGCCCGTCTTTGTCGAAGCAGTGTTCGTCGAGGAACGACTTGCAGCTCGCGGCGATGGAAAGCCACTCGTCGCGCGCTCCAAAGCCGTTCGACAAATGCGAGAACATCCACAGGCAGCGCCCCTGCATCCACACGGACTTGTCGGGCGAATAGACCGCGCCCCTTCGGTCCAGGCACGTGAAGACCCCGCCGTGTTCCCCGTCCGGCGCGTGTTCAAGCCAGAACGGCAGCACGCGGTCGAACAGCTCGCCCCGATACAGTTCGGCGTACCGCGAAAAATCAAGTCCCATCGCCATTTCCCCTCCTTCCCGCGCCGCCGAGGAAGCGCTCCGCGAAGTGACAGGCGACGTGGTGCTCGCGCCCGTCCGTCTCAAACCGCCGGAGTTCGGGCGATTCGATCCGGCAGATGTCCTCGCAGTGCGGGCAGCGCCCCTGAAAGCCGCAACCCGGCGGCAGGTCGATGGGGCTGGGCACGTCGCCCTTGAGCAGCATCCGCCGCTTCCTGCGGTCGACGTCCACGACCGGTATCGCCGAGAGCAGCGCCCGGGAATAGGGGTGGGCGGTGTTCCGGTAGAGGTCCTCCGCGGCGGCCAGTTCGACGATCTTCCCCAGGTACATCACCGCGATGCGGTCGGAGACGTACTCGACGACGCTCAGGTCGTGCGTGATGAAGATGTAGGTCAACTGCCGCTGGCGCTTGAGCTCCTTCAGGAGGTTGAGTACCTGCGCCTGAATCGACACGTCGAGCGCGCTGACCGCCTCGTCGCACACGACCAGCTCCGGCTGCACCGACAGCGCGCGGGCGATGCCGATGCGCTGGCGCTGCCCGCCGGAGAACTCGTCCGGGTAGCGGTCCATGTACTCGGGGCGCATGTTGACCTCGGTCAGTATGTCCGCGATGACCTTTCTGCGCGCCTCGCGCGTCCTGTAGCCGAACTTCGCGAGCGGGTCGGCCATCGACTGGTAGATCGTAAACGCCGGGTTCAGCGAGGAGTACGGGTCCTGAAACACGATCTGCAGCTTGCCGCGAAGAGCGTTCATCTCCCTTCTGGAGAGCTTGCACAGGTCGCGCGCCGCGCCGTCGCGGCCGTGGTAGACGACCTCGCCGCCGGTGGGCGGAATCAGCTGCAGCACCGACTTCCCGAGCGTCGTCTTTCCGCAGCCGGACTCGCCGACCAGCCCCAGCGTTTCGCCGCGGTAGACGGTCAGGTTCACGTCGTTCACCGCGCGGACGCACCGCTTTCGAAGGTCGAACAGGTTTTCGCTCTTGACCGGAAAGAACACCTCCAGGCGCTTGATCGTCAGAAGCGGCTCGCGGCTATGTTCCATCCCGGATCACCTCCCTCGCAAACAGGCAGCGCGCCATGTGCGCGCCCTCGATGCGCTCCTCCGGCGGAAGCTCCCGCCTTTCGTCCAGCGCGAGGCAGGCCTCGCGGCGGTAGTCGCAGCGGGGCGCGAACTGGCAGCCCTTCGGGCGGTCGTAGGGATCGGGCGTCGAGCCGCGGATCGGCCGTATGTCCTGTCCCGCGCCGCGCCCGAGGATGGGGATCGACTTTAAAAGCGCCTTCGTGTACGGGTGCGCCGGGGTCTTGAGCACCTCGCGCGCGGTCCCCGACTCGATGATGTTTCCCATGTACATCACGGCCACGTCGTCGGCGAGCTCGCAGACGACGCCCATGTCGTGCGTGATCAGCATGACCGCGGTGTTGCGCTCGCGCCGGAGGCGGTCGATCAGGTCGAAGATCTGCGCCTGGATCGTCACGTCGAGCGCCGTGGTCGGCTCGTCCGCGAGCAGCACGCGCGGCGCGCAGCTCATCGCCATGGCGATCATCGCGCGCTGGCGCATGCCGCCGGAGTACTCGTGCGGGTACTGGTCGGCGCGCTTTTCCGCCTGGGGAATGCCCATCGCGTGCAACAGATCGATCGTGCGCCTTCGCGCCTCCTTTTTCCGGATTCTCTCGTGCGCGAGCAGCGTCTCCGCGATCTGGCCGCCGATCCGGTAGACGGGATTCAGCGCCGTCAGCGGGTCCTGGAAGATCATCGCGATGTCCTTCGCGCGCAGCGAGCGCATGGTTCTTCCGTTGCGCCTGAGCTCGTGGATGCGTATGTCGCCGCGCGCGTCGCCGGTGCGGTAGACGATCTCGCCCTCCTCGATGCGCGCGAGCCTCGGCAGAAGCTGCATGATCGAGGCGGCGGTCACGCTCTTTCCGCAGCCGGACTCGCCGACCACGCACAGCGTGCGCCCGCTTCGGATGTCGAGCGACACGCCGTTGACCGCGCGGTTGCAGCGCTGGTCGCTGTAGAAGAAGGTCTTGAGGTTTTTCACGGAAATCACGACGTCCTGCCCGTTCTCCATCCGCGCACCCCCTAACCCTGCTGGGACGGGTCGGTCGTGTCCCTGAGGCCGTCCCCGATGAAGTTGATGCTCATGACGAACAGCGAGATCACGATGCCGACCGGAAGCCACATCCACCAGCCGTTGAGCAGCGTGTACATGTCCTGGCAGGCGTTCAGGATGTTGCCCCAGGTCGGGATGTTCAGCGGGATGCCGAGCCCGAGGTACGAGAGCGCCGCCTCCTCCAGGATGAACATCGCCGTCGAGAGCGTCGTGTTGACGATCAGCGGGCTGATGGCGTTGGGAAGCATGTGCTTGTAGCAGATGCGAAAATCCGAGAGCCCGAACGCCTTGAGCGACTGCACGTATTCCTCCTCGCGCAGCGACAGCATCCGCGCCCTGGCCTGCCGGTAGACGCTTCCCCAGCCGGTCACGACGAAGATGATGATGATGTTTCGCATGCTCTGGCCGACGATCGTCACCAGCATCAGGACCAGCACCAATTGCGGAAACGCCATGAAGAGCTCCGAGAGCCTCAGCGTGATCCTGTCGAACCAGCCGCCCCTGTACCCGGCGTAGCTTCCGACGGCCGCCCCGATCAGGCTCGCGCCGAGCGCGCCGCCGAGCCCCACCAGGATCGAGATCCGCCCGCCGTAGAGTATCCGCGAGAACACGTCGCGCCCGATCTTGTCGGTCCCGAAGATGTGTTCGAGGGACGGCGGCTTCAATGTGCTCTTCAGGTTCGGCGTCTCGGGGTTGTAGCGCGTCAAAACCGGCGCGAAAAGGCAGGCCAGAACGATCGCGGCGAACACGAACAGCCCGATCATCGCGAGCCTGTTGTTCATCATCTTGCGCAGCGCGCGGTTGCGGACGCGCCGTCTTTTCGCGGTTCCGGCGAATTCCGCGTCGCGCATGCGGTCGAGTTTGCGGTTGAAGCGGGCCTTTTGGGAGAAGAGCACGCGCTCACCCCCTACTGCAGCTTGACGCGCGGGTCGAGCACGCGGGTCAGCATGTCGATCAGAAGGCTCGCGATCAGCACCATCAGCACCATGAGCAGCGCGATGATCATGACCAGCGGGTAGTTCTGCGCGGTGACGGCCTTTTTGAACGCCATGCCGACGCCCGGCCACTGGAAGATCGACTCAATGACGACGGAGCCGCCGATCAGCGTCGGGAGCCGGAAGCCGACCAGCACGATGATCGGCGTCAGCGACACGCGGAAGCCGTGCACGATGTTCACGCGCCACTCCGGGAGCCCCTTGCTGCGCGCGGTCTTGATGTAGTCCTTGTTCATGGTGTCGAGCATGGCGGCGCGGGAATAGCGCATGACGCCGGCCGTCATCGAGATGCCGAGCACGCAGGCCGGCAGGATCAGAAACCGGAGGTGGTCGACGTACCGGGTCATCCACGGCTGCAGCCTGCCGCCCACCGGCAGCCAGCCGAGCTTCAGCGCGAACAGCAGAATGCAGAGCATGCCGAAGAAGAACTGCGGGATCGACAGGCCGATCACGCCCGCCACCGACAGCGCGTTGTCGGCGATCGAGCCGCGACGAAGCGCCGAGACGAGCCCGAGCGCGCTCCCGGCGAACGTCGAGATCAGAAGCGCCGCGACCGAGAGTTCGAGCGTCGCCGGGACCACGTCGCCCAGGATCGCCTTGATCGGGCGGCCGCTCGCGAGGCAGTAGCCGAAATTGCCGCCGAGTAGCTCGCCCAGCCACTTGAAATAGCGGACGAAAAACGGGTCGTTCAGGCCCAGCGACTCGCGGATCGCCGCCTGCTGCTCCGGGGGCATCATCGCCAGCGCCTCGGAGTCGAGCATGTACGTCAGCGCGTCGCCGGGCGTCAGCTCCAGCGCGCCGAAGATCAGAAACGTCAGCACAAGCACCATCGGAATGAACATCAGAAGGCGCTTCAGGATAAATTTCGCCATCTCATCACTCCCTGTCGGAATCCGCCGTCCCGAGTTTTAATACCAATCCAAAATATGAATTCCTCGTCG
>JAAYZL010000209.1 GCA_012514855.1 Clostridiales bacterium | reverse complement strand
CGCCCGCCGGGATCGCCGCCGGGCACCCGCCGGGGTTGCCGCCCGGGTTGCCGCCCGGAGTCACTGCCCGCCCGACGGGGTGTACCCGGCCCACCCGGGGTCGACGCCCGCCGGGGTGTGCCCGGCCCACCCGGGGTCGCTGGCCCACCCACCCGGGGTGTGCCCGCCGGGCCTGATATGTCTGGGAAGGGGGGATCGGATCTCTACAGACCCCTCGCTGGAGACCGCGCCCCAAAGCGAAACTATCGCCCGACCAATTCGGGGGGGGGGATTTCCGAGGGGAAACAAAGCAAAAAGAGCTGAAAACCAAATGGTTTTCAGCTCTTTTGGGCTTTTGTTGTTAGGCAACTACTTCGGCATTAAAACAGGTATGGAAAACTTGAGGTTTGGCAAACCCTCGGCGCTCGGAACGGTCAATCGCCGTCTTGCAGACGAAAATTTTCAACTCCGTCTCGATTGAGTATTCTGAGTCTTGGGGCTGTACCCCGGGAGATCGTGTCGCTAATCATTGTCGAGTTTGCATAACTTTGTGTGAGCACTGCTATCTTATAGCGCATACCTCCCCGGCCGTGTCAAGGAATCTCTACAGTCTCCCCCGCGCCCTCTCCGGAACCCTCGACGGGCTCCACGACCTCCGGAACCTCCTCGTAGCCATACGTCGCATAGAGGATCGCGGACGCCCAGCTGTAGTAGGCGCTCGGCTCGTAGCTGTAGAGCTCGGAGTTGAAGAAGTCGAAGTACACGTTGGAGTACAGCGGAATCGTCGGCAACACTTCGTTGAAGCGCTGCTGGAGCGAATACCACTTTTCAAGATATCCCTGATTGTCGCCGACCTCGGTCCTACGCAGCTCTGTCGCCAGCCGGAACAACTCCTCGTCCGCAATGCCGGAGGTGTTGCGCTCTCCCTGATAGGAGGCATCCGGATTGAACGTGTAGTACGGATCAAAGATGAAATCAAAGTTGGTCGCGAGGTAGAATATATTGTAGGTTCGCTCGCTCTGGCGGTAATAGTGCGTGAGAAGCTCCGAGAAGCTCATCTCCTCGACCTCGACCTGGAAGCCCACCTCCTGCATGTGCGGAATCGTGTACTCCTGGATCGCCTGCGAACCGGGGTTGTTCGAAAGCGCCGCCCACTTGACCGCAAGGGGTACGAGGTTGCCCGCCTCGTCCTTGCGGTAGCGAGTGCCTCCAACCGCGGCGTCATACTGTTCCCCGTCCGCGTTGAGCGTGAACCGGTCCGCTTCGAGCAGTTCGACGGCCTTGTCGAGATCGAGCCCGTAGTTGTTCAGCTCCGCGTTCAGCTGGTCGAGCAGGCTGACCGCCATCCACTGGCCGTAGCCGTAGTAGCCATAAGTGCGCAAGCCGTAGCCGTGCAGGAATTCGGTCACAAAGCCGTTCGCGTCGGTTAGGTATGCGAGCGCTTGCCGGACGTTCTGCGATTGCGTCACGCCGTATTCGCACGACAATCCAAGGAACCCGTAGCCGGCGCGCAGGTAGTTGATGACCTTCAACGACAGCTGGTTCTGCTGCATGGACGTCAGGCCGTCAGCGATAACCTCGCCAGCCGTCACCTTGTTGACGATGTCGACCGCGCCGCTCGTGAGCTCGTCCATCAGCGAGTCGTTGTAGACCTGCTTAAAGACGATCCGGTCGATCGTGGGCTTGCGGCCCTCGAAGTTCCCGAGGTAATTGGAGTTGATTTCAAAGGTCGCCGTGTGCGCCTCGGCGTCGTAGCCGACGAGTTGGTACGGGCCGGAGGTAACCTTCGGGTTGAAAAGATAGCCGGTTTTCGGGTCGAGAATCGACGTCTCAAGCACCTTGAGAAGCTCGTCCGCATCCGCTTGTTCAGCGGCCTCCCCGGTGACTTCCTCAGCGGGCTGCTCTTCGACTTCTCCGATTTTGCGCAGATATGCGCCCTCTCCGTCGTCCGCGACCTCATAGCCGGGCGCGATCGCCTCGATCGGATACGGCGTCACGTTGACGTACAGGAGCTCGTAAAAATACGGCAGATGATCGCCGGAAATGGCCAACGCGAAGTGCGTGTCATCGAGCAGCCGTACCCCCGCAAAGATGGCCGACTCGCCCGAGGCGTACGCATCGTAGCCGACGAATTGGCGCATACCGCTCGGAATCCCGCCGAGATCGTAGATCTCCGGCGCCGCCTGGAGGAGCACCGAGAACACGTAGTCCGCTGCGGTGATCGGCGTACCGTCGTTGTAGGTCAGCCCGGTGTTGATCTCGATGGTATAGGTCTTGTCGGCGGAGCCCTCCTGTTGCGTCAGCGAAATCTCGCGTACGACGGTCTGGTCGACCTCGTAGGTGCCGTTTCTGCTGATGGCGACGGTGGCGTAGCCGTGCAGAAGCGCGCGCACGTCGATGTCGGCCGTGTTGTTGCCCCACATGTCGGTGAAGAAAACCCCGCTCATCTGGTTGGTCGATCCAACCATGATCTCGACAGGGCCGTCGGCCGGCTCCGCGAGCGCGGAAGCTGCCGTCAGAAGCATCAGTATTGCAACGAGCCACGATAGGAACCGCTTATTCATGGTACACCTCCGGTTGTTCTCGAGTGCCTCAGCAATGGCTCAAATCCGGCAGGCGGGCGTTAAGCCCACCCGCCGGATACTCCTCCGGCGCCGCTATTCGCTGCAATCGCCGACGTTCAGGCCGCCCAAGCTGGCGCCTGTCGGAACCTCAAGATCCAGAATCGTGACGTAGATCTGCGGTTCGTAGTACACGTTGATTACGTTACTGCCCCTATCCGAGCGGATTGTCAGCGGGAGCCCCTCGATGCGCTCTACCGTGTAGCCGGAAACGGTGTTCGCAAGCACCCTCGGGCTGATGTCCGAGATCACCTGGTCGAGCTCCGCCGAAGGCACGGTTTCGCTGGTGTTCATCGAAGGATTGCCGTTATAGATGTAGTAGATCGTGTAGCCGACCGTCACCCTCGGGGCGAAGTAGAAGCTGATCTCATTCTCCGCGGGATTCAGGCTGACCGTCAGGTTCTGACTCAGCATCGCAGCGCCGCTGTCCGGGCGTATCCTGTACCTCGGAGACGTGTTGGACATCACGTAGTAGCGATAGTCGCTGTACAACTCTTGGTACGTGAAGCCGCGCACCGCGTTGGCGTACTCCGTGTAGATCTCGCCAACCTTGACGCCGGTGACTGCCCTGTCTTCCCAGACGCGCGTCGTCGTCGGGCCGCCGTCGTAGGTGTAGTAGTGCACCGTGTAGCTCATCGCGGTCACGTTCAGATCGCCGTTGATGTAGGTCAGGAAGTAGTTCTTTGTCACGTCTTTGCCGTTCTCGTCGAAAATTACCGCGTTCGAGACCACGATCTTGCCGACATAGACGCCTTCTCCGGTGATGTCGATGTCGGGATTGAACGTGGGATCGAGCGTGATGTCGAGGCTCTGGAGCGTGTGCCCGCCCACCAGATTCAGCGCCGTCGCCATGCTGCCGTTCGTGATGGCCTCAGCGAGCTTGGCCGCGATGTCTTCGCCCCAGACGATGTTCAGGTCGCTTCCGTCGATCACGACGCGCCAGGGCTCCGGATTCTCCGGATCCTCCGGGTCGCCGGGCTCGTCCGGCACCTCGGGATCCTCCGGGTCCGTCGGCGGGTCGATCGGCGGCAGGCCCTTGCGCAGGATCTGCAGGTTGCCATCATCGTAGCCGATGTCGTAGTTCGCGGTCACGTCCACGCCGCCTGCCGTGATCACGGTCTTCGTCTTGTCGAAGGCCAACTTGTTGGGATAGAAGCCCGCGTCCTTCTCAGAGCCGTCGATCTTGACGGTGATCTCTTGGCCTCCCACCAGACCGCTGTTCGGGTTCCCCACGATGTCGCTTGCGACGTACCCCTTCTCTCCGTGCAGCTCTCCGTCGTAGATGATGCCGAGGTTGTGGTTGGCGGTGAGCAGAATGGGTCGCGGCAAGATTGTCAGATTGCCCGCCACAAGCGTCAGATGGTAGTTGTCCGAGACGTCTTCATCGCCGTTCATCAGTTCTGCGCCGCTCGGAATCAGCTCGCCCGGGTATGCACCGACATCTGTCTGCCCACCTGCAATCGTCAGGCTCGTCAGCACGTCGCTGCCCTCAAGCGTTGTCCACGTCGCGTGATCCCCGATCTCGCCATCTTCGAAGGGCTCTCCCTGAGGGCCCTGAACGCTTCCGTTGTACGTATATGTCTGATCCTTTGGCGTTACCTGAACCGGCCCCTTCGGGTCGTCCGGCAAGCCACGCTTGTTGATCGTCAGGTTGCCCTCTACCAGCGTCAGATCATAGTTCCCCGTCACGACCTGGTCGCCCTTCTTGATCACCACACCGCTGGGAACCAGTTCCTTCTCGTATGTCCCGGCGTTCTTCTTTCCGCCCGACACGACCAACTCTTCAAGCGCGTCACCGCTCGCAAGATCCGTCCATGTCGCATAGCCGGCAATCGCACTGCCCTTGAACCTCGCTCCCAGCGGGCCCTGTACGAAGGAGTTGTACCAGTAGGTTTGCGGTTTTGCCGTGATGGTGATCCCCAGCGGCAAAACCTTCAGCCAGCCGTCTATTACCGTGATATCGTAGTTCTGCGTCACGTCCACGCCGCCGTCCAGCACCACGAAGTCCGCTTCTGTCAGACCCATCGTGTACGCCGTT
>JAAYZL010000208.1 GCA_012514855.1 Clostridiales bacterium | reverse complement strand
CTCGATGGCCTACCAGGTCGCGAAGGAGATCGGCGCGATGTGCGCGGTCCTGGAGGGCAGGGTCGACGCGATCGTGCTGACCGGCGGGCTCGCGCACTCGAACCGCTTCACCGGCAGCATCAAGCAGCGCGTCGACCGGCTCGCGACGGTCTACGTGTTCCCCGGCGAGGACGAGATGCAGGCGCTGATGGGCGGCGCGCTGCGCGTGCTCCGCGGGGACGAGCCGGTCGCCGTATACGAGTAGGCGAACACGTCGAAAGCCCCTGAAAACCTGCGTTTTCAGGGGCTTTCGATTGTCTTTTCAAAGAGCGACTCGGAGCTGTCCTCGTACCCGGATTTTTGATACAGCGCCCGCGCCGCGCGGTTGTCCGCGCGCACGTTCAGGTGAAAGTGGCGGATGCCGCGGGAGACCGCCTCGCTTTCGAGACAGTTGAGAAGCGCCTCCCCCGCGCCCCGGCCCCGAAATTCCTCCCGCACGAACAGCGCCTCGATGTCGACGCGCGCACCGGCATGGCAGAGCGATTTCGCGATCAACCCGGTTATGTAGCCCGCGGCGACCCCGTCGGCAAGCGCGATGCAGGCGATCTCCCGATCGCTTTCGAGCAGGGATTCGCGCATCGCCCCCTTCGTCGTCTCGTTTCCGAACAGGGCGTTCAGCAGGAACAGCCCGTCCAAATCCCCGATTGCCGCAATCCTCGCTTCCATCCGCACACCTCCCCGTTCCGCTTCAGTATACCATATTTTTCACAGCGCGGGAACCGGAAAAACGCGCGCGGCATACGATGGGACGGGACAATCCCCCGCATTCGGGGAAAATGATAGAAGTTGGTGAAAGCAATGCAACGGCTTATGAATCCAAGGGCGCGGGCGGGATTCCGCAGGGCGGCGACCGCGTTTTTGCTCTTTCTCCTGCTGTTCTCCGCGCTCGGCGCGCGGGCGGCAGTGCCGATATTCTCGGTTACGAACACCAATCCCTTCGGCCTGGGCTCGCTCGAGGCCGCGATCTGGGACGCGAACACGCTGCCGTCCGGGAGCAGCTTCCGAATCGAGATCCGGGTGGACGGAGCGATGTCAACCACGACTCGGCTGTACCTCGTCGGCAAGCACGGCTGGATTGAGAGCCGCCCCGGGACGACCATCACAGGCTTTTCCAGTGAAATCTGGGAAGGGGGGAGCCTGACGCTTCAAGATGTGCACATCGACAACAGCGGGCACCATTCGTCGGCGGTCAGCGTGACCGACGACAACCCCGGAAACGCGCTACTCCTGCGCGGGAGCAACAGCATAAAGGGGAACCTGAATAATATCCCCTGTATCGCCGCATACAACGGAAAGTTCGCGATCGACAAAGCGGCCGGCGGCACGGATCTGGACAGCACGCTGATCCTGACGAATGCGGTAATCGCGGTGCGCGGCGCAACCGGACTGACGATGAAGGGCGGCACCGTCGAAGTCCACGCAAACGCAGCTGGAGTCGATGGAGGGCTGCTGGTCACAGGCGGGAGGCTGATCGCGACAGGCGGGATCTATGGCATCGTCGCACATGATTTTGATCCCCCCCCGAAGATCAACGCGGGCACCGTCGTCGCAAGAGGCGGGAATGCGGATATCGAAACCGCTATGTATATCGTTATCATCAACGGCGGCTCGGTCGACGCGAGGACGGTTTTCCCTTACGTGCGGGATGACGGCGGAAATACGCTGTATCTCGTGACCGTCACGGTGGGAGACCCGCCCGTAAAGGACACGGAGGTCACCTGCTCGGTGAACGGCGGCGCGGCGTTTGCGTGCATCACCGACGAGGATGGCAAGCTCTACCTCTGGATGCCGTGGGGCGACGGGGCGGCGGAGATCGGCGTCGGCGGGACGGTCTACCGCGCGAGCGGGGACGTCAGGCAGAATTACGACAACGAGATGCTCGCGCTGGCGGACCCGGTCGTGACCGGGGTAGCCGTAACCCCCGCTTCCGCCTCTCGGGAACGCGGCTCCTCCCTGCAGTTCTCCGCGCTCGTGCAGGGCGAGCATAACCCGCCCCAGGACGTCGTGTGGGCGGTTGAAAACGGCCACGCGGGCACCGCGATCGACGACTCGGGGCTTCTCACGATCTCCGCGGGCGAGACCTCCCGGACGCTTTTCGTGACCGCGACGTCGACGTTCGACACAACCTATTCCGACACCGCCGAGGTCGCGGTGCTCGCCGTCTCCCGCGCCGCGATGCTCCTTTTGATCGCGCTTTTCCTCGTGTTCCTGCTGATCCTGATCCTGCTGTTGCTCTAAAACAAACGCTTCAGCCCCGCGACTCCGCCCCGGAGCCCCGGGGTTTGTTGTTGTATGCGGCGCATGGGTGGGGTTTTGCCGATATGCCCCATGGAACGATCGACGGCGGTCAAGCAGATCTGCATCTGCGCGTGGGACCTCGACAAAGCGGAGCGCGCGTGGAATGGCATATTGGGCATAGAGGGCGAGCGGATCAAGACGCCCCCGTGGACGGACGCCCCCTCCCACACAAACGGGACGCCGGACGCGTTCGACGGCGTGGAATTCCCCGTCTATCATCTGGCGGGCGGCATCGCGCTGGAAATCCTCGGCCCCGGCGACGGCGAAAACCCGTGGCGCGATCTTTTGAAAAAACACGGCGAGGGCGCGATGAACCTCGCGTTTTTCGTGCCCGACCGCGAGGCGGCCTACGGGACGATCGCCGAAACCCGCCGCCCGAAGGGACCGTACCACGAGGGCTTCTGCCCCGGGGGAACCTGCGCGTTTGTGGATACGTTTCAGGAGCTCGGCGCGATCGAGCGGCCGTAGGCGGGATTTTTCTTGCGAAAACCCGGCGG
>JAAYZL010000207.1 GCA_012514855.1 Clostridiales bacterium | reverse complement strand
GGGATTTATTCCGGCGTGCGCGATCGGCATTTCAACACGTCGGGGAAGCGATTCCTGCGCGGGTACCAGGTGACAGGCAAAGACGGGATTGCGCGCTTCCAGACGATCTATCCCGGATGGTATCCGGGAAGGACGGTGCATATTCACTTCAAGATTAGGCCGAAGAAGGGGAGAGAGTTTACATCGCAGCTCTATTTCGATGACGCGCTGACGGACAAGATCTGCGAACAGAAACCGTATTCACTTTCCGGCAAGCGCACGGTACGCAACAGGGATGATTTCATCTTCCGGTCCGGCGGCGACCGGCTCCTGCTGACACTCGAGCCTCTCCCCGCCGGAGGCTACAGATCCGTCTTCGGTATCTCCGTTTAAAGCTGTTCATAACGCGGGAGGACTTCGCTTCCGCAGATTGAAGCGCCTCCCCGGCAATGCGGGCGACTTACGCCGACAGAGTTTTCCGCAAAATGCGCCCGTCCACGTCCTTCCGCGCTACATTCCTTGCTCCTTGACTATAGTAGCCACCGGTAGCTACTATGATTCATGTGAAAAAGTTGAAGACGGTCGGGATAAAAGACCTCAAAAACAACCTGAGTGCTTATCTCCGCGAAGTTCGCGCCGGTTCGAGCATTCTTGTGACAGACCGAAACGATATCGTGGCAGAACTGCACGAGCCTTATGGCCGTCCGGCCCTTGCGGGACAGGCAAATCCACTGCTGGTATCCTGGGCCGAAGCCGGGATGATTACTCTTCCCGTCATCGAAAAACAGCCGCTGGAGCTTTCGCCGGTCCGGCTGCCGGCCGGAACCGCACAATCGCTTCTCGAGAGCGGTCGAAGGGAGTCGGGCGATTGAAGGCTCTTTATCTTGAAACATCGGCTCTACTTGCATGGATGCTGGGAGAGCCTTCGGGATCACAAGTGAAATCCTGCGTCGACGCGGCGCAAACTATCGCGACGTCGCAGCTAACGCTGCTGGAAGCAGAGCGCGCTCTGATCCGCGCCGAGAGTCAACGGATTCTCAAAGCCGGGGAAGTGGAAAGGATAAGAGGGTTGCTCCACCGGAGCAAGGCCGCATGGGTATTGATGGAAGTTGCCGAAGAAGTACGGGGAAGGGCAAGCCGTGCCTTTCCTAACGAGCCCATTCGAACTCTGGACGCAATTCATCTGGCCTCGGCGCTTCTTTTCATGAGAATCTTCCCTGAACTGGAGCTATTGAGTCATGCCGCCCGCATTCTGCAAAATGCCGCATCTCTCGGGATCTCGATAGCCCAGTCTTAACCACTGATTTCACGGATTTCACAAAATGCATCTGTGGCTAAGTTAGCGGAGCAGGGCAGAGAGAACGGAGGAGGATGAAGAGAGGTCTCGGCGGGAGGGATCGGCGACGAGACGCAGCGCGCAACCTTCAATATAGCTGGTAACCATGTCGGCCAGCGCCTCCGCGGTCACACCCGCATACTCTGCCGGCCGCTCCTCGACGACGGCGCGCGTCAGCGGCAAATACGAGTCGCGATATAGCTTCAACGCCGCGCGGATCCGCTTCCGTATCACCTCGTCTTTAGAACTCATAAACCAGTAATCGAAAAACAGCTCAATCCTCTCTCTGTCCGCGGCAAGCGCCTCGACGGCACTACGCACCTCCGACGCGAGACGCTCCGCGGCCCCCTCCGCCACCGCCCCGCGGTTCACCGCGCGCCGCAGAATCGTTTCCGCCAGCAGCCACTCCAACAGCGCCAGCAGCAGCGCCTTTCGGTTACGGAAATGGAAGAAGACGAGGCCGTTGCTCACCCCCGCCTCCGCCGCCACCGCCCGGCTCTTCAACCCTGCCAGCCTCTCGCGCAACGCCACGCGGTACGCCGCATCCAGTATCTGCTCCCGGCGAATCTCCTCCGCCACCTTCTTTCCCGGCATCTTTCCTCGCCCTTCTCATTGATCATACGCTCAATACTATGCTATCGTAACCTCGGTCATTGAGCAATAGCTCAATAGGAGAAATCATCATGCGCTACTGGATAATCGCGTTGGGGCTCATCTGTCTGGCAGGGTGCGGAAAACAAGCCGTGAAGCAGGAGACGGCGACGCCGGTTACGGTGCGGGTCGAAAAGCCGCGCCGCGTCCAGCATCCGCGGTACGTGCCGGCCAGCGGCACCGTCGAAGCCACCGAAACCGCCGACACCGGCTTTCAGCTAGCCGGACGCGTGGCGCGCGTTTTCGTCGATGAAGGCCAGCCGGTCCGCAAAGGCCAGGTCCTCGCTGAACTCGACGCCACAGACTACCTGTACAGTCTCCAGGCTTCCGAAGGACAGGCGGCCGCAGCTCAGGCCACCTTCGATAAAGCCGAGGCCGGCACGCGCGCGGAAGAGCTCGAGCAGGCGCGCGCCTCCTACGACCGTGCACAGGACGAGTACCAGCGGTATAAGCGTCTCTACGAGCGCAAGAGCATGGCTGCGGCCGATTTTACCAAGGTGGAAGCGGCCTACCGCGCCGCTGCGGCCCAATACGAAATGGCAAAGAACGGCGCCCGCCGGGAAGACCGCTCGGCGGCTCAGGCCATGGTGCGTCAGGCCGAGGCGCAGGTGCAGGTCCACCGCAAGCAGGTCGCCGACACGCGCCTTCTTTCCCCTATCGACGGCGTCGTCGCCCGCCGCAGCGTCGATCCGGGCGAGATGGTGAGCGCCGGTCTGCCGATCTTCAGCATCGTCGCACTCAATCCGGCGCGCGTCCGCGTCGGCATTCCCGAAGCGGATATCGGACTTATCCGCACCGGGCAGGCTGCGCGCGTCACCCTCCCAGCCCTTCCCGGAAGCGAATTCACGGGCTCTGTCATCCTCGTCGGCGTCGCCGCCGACCCGAATTCCCGCACCTTCAGCGCCAAAATTTCGGTCCCGAACCCCGGCCTGCAGCTGAAGGCCGGAATGATCGCCGAAGCGAACATCGAAGCCAGCGGCACGGTCGATGCGGTCGTGATCCCCGGCGAGGCGATCGTGCACGATCCGCAGGGGAGCACGCTCGTCTACGTCTACTACCCGGAATCGAAGGGCGTACACGCACGGCGCGTCGAACCGGGAGAAGTGCGCGATCGGGGCGTCGAAATCCTTTCGGGCCTCTCGGGGGATGAGCTGATCGTCGTGGCCGGGCAGCACAAGGTGCGCGAAGGATCGCCCGTGGAGGTGATCCCGTGAATCCTGTCCGCAGTTCGCTTCAACATGTCTCTGTAACCCTGGTCCTGACGGCGGCGCTCGTCTTCGCGGGCATCTACTCCCTCGCCAGGATGCCGCGGCGCGAAGACCCGAGAATCACGATCCGCACCGGGCTTGTTTCTGCGCAGTACCCCGGCGCCACGGCCGAGCAGGTGGAGAAGCAGGTCACGACGCAAATCGAGGAGAGGCTGTTCCGCTATGCCGAGGTGCGCAAGGAGCGGACCTTTTCCACCAGCCGTCCCAACATCGTCATCATCAACGTCGAACTGGAAGACTGGGTGACGAACCCCGACACGTTCTGGTCGAAGCTGCGGCACGACATGAACCAGCTGAAGGCCACGGCGCTGCCGGAGTCGGTGCGCGGGCCGGCGGTCGATTCCGATTTCGGCGACACCGTGGCGGCGCTGATCGCGGTGCGCGGCGGCCGCTACGGCTACCGGGAATTGAAGGACTACGCGCGCTCGATTGAAGAGGCGCTGCGCTCGCTGCGGCCCGTGGCCAAGATCAAGCGCGTCGGCGAGCAGCCGGAGGAAATCCAGATCACGAGTTCGCTCGAACGTTTGTCGCAGTACGCGCTGAATCCGGTCAAAGTCGCAGCCGCGCTCCAGGGACGCAATGCGCTCGAATATGCCGGCAGCGTCGACACCGACAGGGGGGCCGTGCAGCTGAACCCGAACGGCCCGTTTGAGGCCGAAGAGCAGATCCGGCGCGTCATCGTCGATATCTCGCCGCTGACCGGCCAGCCGGTGCACATCGGCGACCTGGCCGAGGTGCGCCGCGGCTACAAAGACCTCGAGTTCGCAACGCGTTTCATGGGAGAGCCGGCGCTGATGCTCTCGGTCGAAATGCAGGAGGGGTACAACATCGTCGAATTCGGCGACGCGGTGCGCGCGAAGCTCGACGCCGTCAAGGCCACGCTGCCTCCCGACATCCGGATCGATTTCGTGGCTGATCAGCCGCAGATGGTCCGGAACCGCATCTCCGGCTTCATCCACGAATTCGGGATCGCGATTGGGTCGGTCATCCTGGTGACGATCCTGCTCCTTCCGTTCAACGTGGCGCTGATTGCTGCGCTGGCGATCCCGGTGACGGTGGCGATCACGTTCGGTGCGCTGAATGTCTTCGGCGTCGAACTGCACCAGGTGTCGATTGCGGCGCTGATTGTCGTGCTCGGGATGGTGGTTGACGACGCGATCGTGATTGCCGACAACTACGTCGAACTGCTCGACCGGCGCGTCCCCGTGCCCGAAGCGGCCTGGCGCTGTGCGTCGGAGATGGCAGTGCCGGTGCTCACGGCCACGCTGACGATCGTGGCGTCGTTTCTGCCGCTATTGATGCTCTCGGGCTCGGTTGGGGAGTTCATCGCGGCGCTGCCGATTGCAGTGGCGACCGCGCTGCTGGTTTCGTATGCGGTGGCGATGCTGGTCACGCCGCTGCTGGCGCGCTTCTTCATCAAGAAAGGGCTGCACAACGGGCCTGAAGCAGCGGTGAGGCCGAATCTTCGTGCAAGATTCAGTCCGCTGGTTCTGATGCAGCGTGGGTATGGGCATGCGATTGAGTTCGGGATGCGGCACAAGGGGCTGGTGATGGCGGCGGCCGTGCTGGCGCTGGCGCTCGGAGGCGTAATGCTGCACTTCACGCCCCGGCAGTTCTTCCCGTCAGCCGAGCGCAACCAGTTCGTGATCGATCTGTATGCGCCGGAAGGGACGCGCATCGGCGCGACCGACGCGCTGGCGCGCCGGATAGAAAAACATCTGCAGTCGGAGCCGCTCGTGCGCGACTATTCGACATTCCTGGGCGGAAGCGCGCCGCGGTTCTATTACAACGTCAACCCGCAGCAGCCCGCGTCGAATTATGCGCAGTTCCTCGTCAACACGACCGACACTGAAAAGACGCCGGCGCTGACTCACGCGTTGCGTGAACGGCTGGCGCGCCTGGCGCCGGAAGCGCTCGTGATTGTGCGCGAGCTGCAGCAGGGGCACGTCATGGAAGCGCCGGTGGAGATACGGGTGTCGGGCGAAGACCTCTCGACCCTGAAGTCCATTGGCGACCAGGTTCAAGCCATCGTCGAGAAGGCGCCGGGGAACGTCTACACCCACACCGATTTCCGCGAAGACCTCTGGCAGATGCGGATCGACGTGAAATCGGAAGTGGCGAACCGTCTGGGGCTGAGCAACAGCTCGATTGCGAGGCAGCTCGCAGGCAGCTTTCACGGCATCCCGGTCACGACTTTCTGGGAAGGGGACCGGGCGGTGGATGTGACGCTGCGGGTGGAGGAAGAGCGGCGCAAGTCGTTTGAAAACGTCGAGAATGCGTATGTGACGTCGCTGCTCACCGGCGCGCGCTTCCCGCTGCGGGCAGTTGCGTCGTTCCGTCCCGAGTGGGAGAGCGGGCGCATCGTGCGCCGCAACGGCGTCCGGACCCTGACGGTGCGGACCTTCGCCGGGGAAGGGCATTACGCGTCGGAAGTGCTGGCCTATGCAAAGCCGAAGCTCGCCGGGCTGAGCCTGCCGGAAGGGTACCGGATCAGTTATGGCGGAGAGATAGAAAAGCAGGAGGAGACGTTCGGGGAACTGCTCGGCGCGCTGGCGGTGAGCGTCGTGGCGAACTTCCTGATCCTGCTGTTTCAGTTCCGGTCGATATCGGAGCCGCTGGTGGTGATGGCGGCGATACCGCTGGCCTTCCCCGGGGCCGCGGCCGGACTGCTCCTGATGGGCAATCCGTTCGGATTCACCGCGTTCATGGGGATTGTGAGCCTGGGAGGGATTGTCGTGCGGAATTCCATCATCCTGGTCGACTACATCAAAGAACGAATGCGCGAAGGCGCAGACCTGACAGATGCCGCGCGCGAAGCGGGCGAGCGCAGGCTGCGTCCGATCTTCCTGACGACGATGGCGGCCGCGGTCGGCGTGACGCCGATGATCGTGTCGGGATCGTCGCTGTGGTCGCCGCTGGCGAGCACGATTGCCGTCGGGTTGATCGCGTCGATGTTCTTCACCCTGATCGCGGTGCCGGTGCTGTTCGTGCTGGTGAAACGCCGGCACTCGGGTCAAGGGCCGGCAGTGACGGTGGCGGCCCTGACGCTTGCTCTGGCGTTGTCGGCACAGGCGCCGGCGGCGCGGGCCGAGGAGCGGAGCATTACCCTTGACGAAGCGGTTCAGATGGCGGTCGAGAATAACAGCATGGTTCGGATGGCGGCACTGAAGATCCGCGAGACGGAAGCCAGGGAGCAGCAGGCAAGGGCAAACTACTTTCCCCAGGTCGAGAATGAATCCAGTCAGTACAACATCGTCGAAAAACAGCGGATAGTGCTTCCGGCGGGATCGCTGGGGGTCATTCCGCAGCTGGGAGCGATTCCGCCGGCGCCCGCAACTGTCTTCCAGGGGGGACGCTCGCTTCTGCTGGCGCAGACGACCGTCGCGCAGCCGCTGACCCAGCTCTTCAAGATCAGGGAAGGGAACGCGGTGGCGCGCGCCGACACCGGGATTGCGAAGACGCAGGCCGAAAGGGCGCGGGTCGAGATCGCGGCCAAGGTGCGGGAAGTGTATTACACGCTGCTCGGGTTGCAGGCTCGAGAGCGCGCGGCGAAGGCGGCCATTACCGCGGCGGAAGAGAAGTTGAAGGAAGGGCTCGATGCGGTCGAGACCGGGACGGTTCTGGAAGTGCGCGCGATGCAGGCGAAGGCGGCGCTGCTCGAGAGCCGGCAGGCGCGCATGACCGTCGACATTCAGCTGGAGGACGCGGCGGCGGAGTTCAATGAGCTGTTGGGTGTGCCGCGGGATACGAAGTTTGTTTTGACGGCGCCGCAAGGCGGGCAGGAGCTGCCTGCGGTAGAAGACGCTCTGGCAATGGCTAAGGCGCGGAATCCGGAGCTGGCGGCGGCGGTGCAGACGGTGGAGAAGGCGAGGCACGCGGTAAGGGCGGCGAAGGCGGATCGGATTCCGGAGGTAGGGGCATTTGCGCAGCACATCTACCAGTCCGGGGTGCCTTTTCTGGCATCGAACAACGGCGTGGCCGGGTTGAGGCTGAATTTTGCGCTATTTGATTGGGGAAAGAAGAGCGGGGTCATCAAAGAGCGCGAGGCGCAATTGGCGCTGGCGGAAGAAGAAATGCACCGGGTGGAGCGGAGGATTGCGATCGATGTCGAGAAGGCGCACCGAAGGGTCCAGCGGGTGACGGCGATGACCGAAGTTGCGAAAGAGGCTGCGGCGGTGCGGAAAGAGGCGCTGCGGATTGCGGCGGATCAGCTGGAGCTGGGCTTGTGCAGCCGCGCGGCATTTGAAGAAGCGAATGCCGCGGCCGCAGGGGCCGAGGCGGATGTTGCGGCAGCGGAATACCAGCTTGCGGTCGCTCTTTCCGATCTCCACAGGCTCATGGGCCAACGCTGACAGAAGCGGCCGAGCTTAGAATTCCGCGGTATCAGTATTCAACGCGAATATTTCTGCGCCCAGGTTTGTAGTGATTCAGCATCAGGTGAGAGCCAGTTCTTCCGTCAGTGTAATCCGTGGCGTTGGCGTTCACCGATTTTCTCCAACTAGACATCTTCGCTCTCCCTCGCCGATGTTACATGAAACCCCTTCCGTTGTGGCGGTGGCGTCCCTCTTCGTCTCGTTCTGCATCGTAAGGACGCAAGAGCGCACAGCTCGAAAAAAGGAAATGTGACTGGGCGTAATCTGGGGGATGGCTTTATGCGGGACGGCGGGCGCGGATCTCGGATCTGTGCTTGGCGTCTGTGCAGACGGGCGACGGCACGCTTATAGCGGGTCAGCCACCGCGTATGTTGTTTTGCGCGGTCCACACTGTGGACGTGCGCTGGAAATTACCGAAGCAGGAGGGTAAGTGTGGGAGGGCCTCATCCCGTCTAAAAAATACCACACGTCAGAAAAGTGATTGATGGTATATTTTAAGAAAATGCAGGAAGGAGGCGGCCATGAGTCTGCAGATACTCGCGCAAAATGTGAGGCGGTTGAGGACCGCTAAGCGCTTGAGCCAAAGTGCCCTGGCGGACGAAGCGGGTCTTTCATTACCGGCCATAAAGAGTCTCGAACTCGCAAAGAGGGAGCCGCGGATGCGGACCTTACAGGCAATCGCCAAGGCCCTCGATGTGAAGCTTCGGGAGCTTTTCCGGCCGGTTCGGGAAATGCGTACTGTCCGTTTTCGTTCAGCGAAGCGGATGCAGAATCGAGAGAATGTTCTGGCCGACGTGGCGAGGTGGCTCGACGATTTCAATTTCCTCGAGGATAGTCTGGATGAAAAGATGTCGTTCAGCCTTGCCGCTGTCCGGCGACAATGCTCAAGGGACCGCCTTGCCGAAGCGGCGGGACTCTGCCGGAGAAAGCTGGGGCTGAAAGTTACTGAACCCATCCACGACATTTGCGGCCTGCTCGAACACGCGGGTGTGAAGGTCTTCCCCCTACCCATGGCTTCCGATAGTTTTTTCGGCCTTTCTGTGGGAGAGGATGACGGCGGGCCTGCAGTGGTCGTGAACGTATGGGAGCGGATATCGGTGGAAAGGCGCATTTTCAGCGCCGCCCATGAACTTGGTCATCTCATGTTGCATCCTGACGCCTACGATGTCACGAAGGTCGATGAAAACAAGGAGGAGGAACACGAAGCCGACCGTTTTGCCGGGCATTTCCTGATGCCGAATGAGGGATTCCGCATGGAGTGGAACGAGGCGGCAGGCTTGCACTTCGTCGACAGGGTCTTCAAGGTCAAGCGCATTTTCCGGGTCAGTTATAAAACCGTGCTCTCGCGTCTCCTGGAAGAAGGGGCCGTGGACAAGTCCATCTGGATGAAGTTCAACATGGCCTATC
>JAAYZL010000206.1 GCA_012514855.1 Clostridiales bacterium | reverse complement strand
GTCGGCGTTTCCGTCGGAACCGGCGTCCCGGTCGGAACCGGCGTCGGGGTCGGCGTCGCGCCCGGCATTTGGTAGACGAGGTACTTCGTCTTCAGATAGCCGGACTTCCCGTCGGCGGCCGTGACGGCCGTCCACTCGCCGCTCTCGGCGCCCGCCAGGACGACGTCCCCGTGTCCGACGGTCGTCACCGCGGCGGTTTCGGTCGACGGGCCGGAGCGGAGGTAGAGCCTTCCGGTCTCGGAGGCCATCGTGACGACCGCCGGGCGCCCGTCGCCCGGCGCTGCCGTCGGGGTCGCGGTCGGCTCGGCGTCGATCACGAACAGCGAGGTCTCGGCAAATCCCTTGAGCGTCCCCCAGCCGATGAGCGCCCAGCCGGTCTCGACCGCGTACACGTCGACCGTTTCGCCGGTCGGAACCGTCCCCAGCACCGCGGAGCCGGTCGACGCGCCCTGGTAGACGGGCGCGTCCGCGACCGCGCGCACCTGTCCGATCGGCTCCGGCGGGAGCGTGGCGCCGCTCGACAGCCCCGAGCCCGTCGTGTCCTCGAGCGCCAGCTTCTTCAAGGACGTCCCCGGATAGTAGAACGACAATATGTCGGAATAGCCCTTCCCCTGGTTGGCCATCACCTGCGCCCCGCGCTGGCTCATGCCCGCGCCGTGGCCCCAGCGCCGGAACACGATGTTGAACGCCGCCTCGGTCTCCTCGACCCAGACGGTCTCGTTGTCCTTCGAGTTGATGCTCAGCGAATACCAGCTCTCGAGCGCGCCGTAGCTGCCGACGTCGACCGCGACCGTCGCGGCGGCGCTCTGCCCGGCCGTGTTCTTCGAGACTACGTCCAGCGTGAACTTGAGCTTCTTGTAAAGCCGGCTCGGGGCCGCGTACACCGGCGTGTGCGGCACGACCGACGCGATGCGCGCGATGGCGATGTCGTTGACATTCGTCGAGAGGCCCTTCGCGGAAAGCTGCGCCGCCATGCCGGTCTTCAGCGCCGACACGAGCGAGGCGTTCAGCCCGATCGCGTCGCGGCGGAGGGACGCGCTCTTCTTGCTGGCGCTCGCGTTCTGGAGGTCGTAGGGGTCGTCCTTGACGACGCTGTAGGCGAGGCCCCCGCCCCAGATGTTCTTCGTCGACTCGGTCTGGCCGCCGTTGCTGGCCGAGTAGTAGCACGCGGCGAGCGAGCTGCCGTAGTAGAGCGCCGTGCCCGCCGTCTCGCGGATGGCCTGCGCGACGCGCGAATAGCCCGCGTTGTAGCCCTTGAACACCTGATCGGTCGAGGTGTCGGTCACGTCGTAGGCGCTCGACGACCGGCTTCCCTTGCAGCGCAAGGCGTAGTTGCGCGCGGCGACCGCCTGCGCCTTGAGCGCCTCCAGCGGCCAAGAGTTCGACATCTCGTAGGCGACGACGCCGAGCAGGTAGTCCTCGACGTAGATCTTGAGTACCGGCAGGATCACGGACGAGGAGATCGAGAACTTCAAATCGCCGCAGAACAGGTTCGAAAAGCTCGGCGACGTGAACTGCACGCCGGTCAGCCCCGACTGGCCGCGCGCGAGCACGAACGACGAGCCGAGGTTCGACGAGACCCCGCCGACCGTCAGCAGCAGCGACGTCCCCGAGATCGAGACCGTCGCCGTCTGGCCGGACGCGATCCTCTGGTTCGTGTTGCCGTTTACGTAGTAGGCGGTCGTCGTCTTGAAGCTGATGCTCGTGCGCGAGCCGAGCCGCGACAGCTTCACGCGGATCATGCCGTCCGAGGCCGCCCGCGCGCCCGGATCGAGCGCGGGAACGAGCGCCAAAATGAGCGCGAGCGCAATCAGCGCCGCAAGCAGTTTTTTGAGCGCGCCGCCGAGGGGTTGCAATCTCGAATTCGACATGACGTCCTCCGAAATACTTTTGTAATAAAATCCGGGATATTACACCAACGCAGATGCATCCGACGGGAGATATTCGCCGCCGGGCGCGCAAATCCTGCATTATTTTATAAAAATCGCAATATTTATAGAATTTTTGTCACAATTGTGCAACGATCGGACGGCAAAAAAAGCCGCCCCCGTTAGCGCCGGAAGCGGATTTTCGAAAGGAAACGGGATTATTCCTCGTTGGGAGCATTGACCGGGCACACGCCCGCGCAGGCGCCGCAGGAAATGCACGCGTCCGCGTCGATGACGTACTTGCTCTCGCCTTCGGTAATCGCCGAAACCGGACATTCGTCCACGCACGCGCCGCACGCGATGCAATCATCGTTGATGAAATATGCCATGAATCACACCTCCTTTAATTCAACAGCGCCATTATACAACGCATCCGGCCAAAAAGCAAGTGCGTCCATTGACTTTCATGCGGTCTATATGCTACGATTTCCGGCGGGGGAGGGGTTCGATGGAGGCGGCGGTTTTGAAAGCCCGGCGGGAAATCGGCGGCCTTACGCCGCTGTCGTCCGACTGCGGCGCGCTCTGCGGATCGGCCTGCTGCAGGGCGGACGAAGACGGGCAGGGCGGCGTGTACCTGTTCCCGGGCGAGGACAAGCTGCTCCCCGGAACGGACGGCGGCTTCGCCCCGCTCCACACGTGCGAGGGAGCCTGCGACCGCGACCGCCGTCCGCTCGGCTGCCGCATCTTCCCGCTGACGCCGGTCAAATCGGCCTCGGGCTGGACGGTGCGCATAGACCGCCGCGCCCGCGCGATGTGCCCGCTCGCGGAGTGCGGCCTGAAGGAGCTGAACCCCGCGTTCGTCCGCGCCGTCGCCCGGGCAATCCGGACGATCGCGAGCGAGCCGGAGGGCGAAGCATTCCTTCAAAAATGGCAGGCGCTCGAGGACGCGTTCCGGTCGGCGGAGCTCTGATTTTACTCCATCACCTGCAGAATCATGCACTTCAGGTACTTCGTCTCGCTCGCCGCCGGCAATATCGGGTGGTCGGTCGCCTGCGTGCGCGACTCGACGAGCCGGACGCGCTTTTTGCCGTCGCGCGCGGCGTGGTTGACCATCGTCTGAAACGCCTCGTCCGAAACGTGCTGCGAGCACGAGCAGGTGACCACGAACCCGCCGGGCCGGGCGAGCTTCAGCGCGCGCAAATTGATCTCCTTGTAGCCGCGCAGCGCGCTCTCGACCGCGGCGCGGGACTTCGTGAACGCCGGCGGGTCGAGCACGATCAGGTCGAATTTCTCGCCCGCGTCGGTCAGCTCGCGCAGGTGGTCGAAGCAGTTGCGCGCCTCGAAGCGGACGTCGAGGCCGTTCCGGCGCGCGTTTTCGCGGGCGACCTCGACCGCGTCCCCGGAGATGTCGACGCCGAGCACGCTCTCCGCCCCGTACTTCGCGGCGTGCAGCGCGAACGACCCGTTGTGGCAGAAGCAGTCGAGCACCCGGGCGCCTAAGCAGAACGGCTTGAGAGCCGCGCGGTTTTGCTTTTGATCGAGGAAGAAGCCGGTCTTCTGGCCGCCCTTGACGTCGACTGAGAAGCGGATGCCGTTCTCGGCCATCTCGACCCGGTCGGGCACCTCGCCGCGCAGGAGCCCGGTCACTTGTTCCAACCCCTCGTGCCTCCTGACCGGCACGTCGTTGCGCTCGTAGATGCCCGCGGGCTTCACGATCTGCTCCAACAGGTCGCAGAGCAGCCCCTTGCGCTGGTCCATGCCGAGCGACAGCGTCTGCATCGACAGCACGTCCCCGAACTTGTCGACGACGAGCCCCGGCAGAAAGTCCGACTCGGAGAACACGAGCCGGCAGCTCATCGGGTCGCAGAGCAGCTTGCGGTACGCCCACGCGTCCGCGAGCCTTCGGAAGAAGAATTCCTCGTCGACCGGCTCGTCCCTCGTCGTCAGCATGCGCAGCGTGATCTGCGACTTCGGGTTGTACAGCGCGCGCCCGAGAAACGTGCCCTTCGAGCTGACGACGTCGATCACGCCGCCGGGCGCGCACTCGCCCTCGACCGTCTCGATCTCCGACGCGTAGATCCACGGATGCCCCCCGCGCACGCGCGTCTCGCGGGTCTTGCGAAGCATTGCCTTTGCCATGATCTCTCTCCTGCGGTCAGATTCACGTTCCCTATTATGCCACGTTTCGGCGCGCTTGTCGATTCCCGCGCGGCGTGGTATACTGGTACGGGTGATTTTTTTGGAAGAAAAGCGGCTGAACAAGTTCATCGCCGACAGCGGCCACTGCTCCCGGCGCGAGGCCGACCGGCTGATCGGGGAGGGGCGCGTGACGGTCGACGGGCGGCCGGGCGTGCTCGGGGACAAGATCGAGGACGGCATGCGCGTGTCGGTCGACGGGCGGCCGCTCTCCGGGCGCGGCGAGCGCGTGTACATCGCGCTCAACAAGCCGGTCGGCATCGTGTCGACCGCCGACCCGCGCGAAACGTACAACGTGGTGTCCTATTTGAACTACCCGATCCGCGTGTTCCCGGTCGGGCGCCTCGACCGCGACAGCGAGGGGCTGCTGCTTTTGACCAGCGACGGCGAGATCGTCAACCGGCTCCTGCGCGCCGCGGGCGGGCACGAGCGCGAGTACGAGGTCGAGGTCGACCGCCCGGTGACGCGGGAATTCCTCGAGAGGATGATGGCGGGCGTAAGGATTCTCGACACCGTGACGCTGCCCTGCCGCGCGCGCAAAACCGGCGACCGCTCGTTCAACATCGTGCTCGTGCAGGGGCTGAACCGCCAGATCCGCAGGATGTGCGAGGCGCTCGGCTACAGCGTCCGCAAGCTCCGCCGCGTGCGGATTTTGGGCATACGCCTCGGCGACATGCAGCCCGGACAGTGGCGTCCCCTGACCCCGCAGGAGATGAAGTGCCTCGAAAAGGCCGGAATCGTTTCCAAATAGACCGGAATCTGACACACTTTGTCCACACATGACCGGTATAATCCCCTCAACGCCGAAAGGCGTCACCCTTCCCCCCTCAAACATTGAAGACCCCGGGAATGCCGACCCGGGGTCTTCGCCTGTTCAAAAACCGAAATTTTCAACCAGTTACTTTGGCGTCGGCGGTTTGCAGTCCTTGCACGCGCCCAGCCCGTTCGCGATCGCCTGCTGGACGGTCAACTGCTTGCGGTTGATCTGGTTTCCGCAGGTCGGGCCGGTGTGGTACAGCTTCGCGCCCTTGTTGACGCTGTAGACGGTCGTGTTCAATATCGCCTCGTTCTCCGCCTCCCGCTGCGCCGCCAGCGCGGGGTCCTCGGTGGGCGCTTCCTGCCCCTCCTGCAGCCTCGCGGCCTCGGCGGCCTCCTGCGCGATCAGCAACTGCTCGATGTTCGAGAGCGCGGTCACGGCGTCGGACGCCGGCGCCCTCGTCGCCCCCGCGGGCGCGACCGGGTTCGGGAGCACCCGGTTCAGCTGCGGTTTCGGGATCGTCGGCAGGAAGAGGAGCGCCATCGACACGAACGCCATCGCCGTCGCGAGCATGCGCCCGCGCAGCGGGAACGAGCGCGTGCGCCAGATGTATAGAAGCCCGATCGGGGGCAGCAGCACGCACAGCGCGATCTTCAGCGCCGCGCGCCGACCGCCCGGCGCCCGCTTTCCGGGCCGGACGATGTTCGGCGAATAGGCGCTTGTCGCGGTGCCCTCGTAGCGGCCGCCCTCGGTTGAAAGCATGCGTTCCCTCCGTTACCTGTCGTTTTTGCGGATGTCCTCCAGCGCGCGGGCGAGCTGGTCGGGGCAGGAGGTTCCGCTGCGGCACTGTATGCCCTTGAGCCTCCGGATCACGTCGTCGACCGGCATGCCCTCGACGAGCCGCGCGACGCCCTGCGCGTTCCCGGCGCAGCCGCCGACGAACTCCACGCGCCGGACCGTGTCCTCCGAAAGCTCTATCTGAATCTGCCGGGAACAGGTCCCGCGCGTCTTGAAGCTGTGCATTTCACATCCTCCGTGTCGGTGCATACGCCCAATTATACGCAACGAACCGGAACCTGTCAAGCGGGCCAAAAACCGGGGACCGACGAACTCGATCCCCGGCTGTCTATTTCGGCTGCGGATACCGGTAGGTCTCCCCCTTCCAGTTTTCGAGCAGCACCTCCCGGTCGTCCTTTTTGAGCACGTAGTCGTGCTGGATCGGGATTTTCCCGCCGCCGTCCGGCGCGTCGATGACGAACTTCGGCACCGCGAAGCCGGAGATGCGCCCGGTCAGGTTGCGCAGTATCTCGACGCCCTCCTCGACGCGCGTGCGGAAGTGGCCGATGCCCTGGCTCAGGTCGCACTGGTAGAGGTAGTACGGGCGCACGCGCATCCTGACGAGCTTCAACAGGAGCTCCTTCATGGTCTC
>JAAYZL010000205.1 GCA_012514855.1 Clostridiales bacterium | reverse complement strand
TCAGCGCGTCCGAGTACGGCAGCATCACCGAGATGTTCGCGCCCTTCTCCATCGCCGCGACCATCAGCCCCGCCTCGATAAGCGCCGGGTTCTTCCACGGGTCGGCGTTCAGGCAGCGCTGGTCCATCGCCCGCGCGCCCGCGACGAGCTTGCGGATGTCTATGCCGGTCACCGCGGCGGCGAGTAGCCCGACCGGGCACAATTCCGAAAAGCGGCCGCCGACGCCGTCGGGGATGTAGAAGGTCTCGTAGCCCTCCTGCCGCGCGATCTTGATCAGAAAGCCCTGGCTCTCGGAGGTGGTGACGATGATGTGCCTCCGGTAATCGCCGCCGACGGCCTTTTTGAGGAGGTCGAGCACGATCAGGTACTGGCTCATCGTCTCCGCCGTGCCGCCGGACTTCGTGACGACGTTGAAGCACGTCGTCTTTACGTCGATCACGTCCAGCAGCGCCGCCATGCGCTCGGGGTCGATGTTGTCCTCTATGTAGAGCCTCGGGCCGCCGCGCTTCTCCACCGGGAGCTCGTTGTAGTGCAGGTGGCGAAGCGCCTGGTGCACCGCCGCCGGGCCGAGCGCGGAGCCGCCGATGCCGAGCACGACGAACGCGTCGAACTCGCGCACGCGCTCGGCCGTCCGCTCGAGCGCCGTCAGCACGCCGTCCTGGTTGTAGGGCAGGTCCATCCAGCCCTGCATGCCCTTGCCGCGCCCCGCCTCGACCGCCGCGTGCGCCGACTTCAGCTTCGGCAGCATATTGTCAAGGTCGGCGCGCGCGATGCCGTGTGAGCCGACATATTCCGCCATCATCGGGTTGAAATCAAAGCGAATGTTCCCCATACCGCAACCTCCATTCATACCTTGAACCCATTATAAAGAGCCGCTGTAAACTTTGCAATGCGAAATCCCAAAATTCGCGCCGCCAACTGCCAGCATTTGCATTTGCTTTCGTTATCGTTATATGAAATAATGTGTAGAGAAAACCATGGCGGATCGGGCATACGCGGGCTTGTTCCGCCTATACAATGCAACGGGGAGGAGTGCGGAGCATGCTGTACATAGCGAGCCTCCTGCTGATCGGGCTTCCGGCGGTCTTTGTCGCCGCGTGCCGGCTGTTCCCCGCCCTCCCGGATTTCTGGCTGGGCGCGGTGTTCTCGCCGGTCGCGCGCGCGCTTTCGCGGGTTTCAGGGGCGGTTCCGTTCCCGATCGCGGAGCCGCTGTTCGTGCTGGTCGCGGCGGCCGCCGTCTTCCTCGCGTTCCGCAGCCGGCGCGGGCTGTGCCTCCTTCTTTCGTGCGTGTTCGCGGTGTGCGCGCTGTTCTGGGCGCCCGCGTACTTCGCGACGCCCTTGCACCCCGTCTCCGGCGCGGCGGATCGGGAGGCGCTGATCCGGGCCTCCGCAAAACTCATCGACGAATTGAACGGATACGGCGCGTTCTCGATGCCCGACGACCTCGCGGAGGGCGCGCTCGAGGTGGCCTTGAACGTCGACCTGCCCGCGAAGGTGGTCGCCGCGCCGAAGCTCGCGCGCTATCCGGAGTGGATGAAGCTCGGCTCGCTCGCGGGGCTTTACGTGCCGTGGACGTTCGAGGCGCTCGTCAACCCGGCGGCGGGCGCGCCGGGCGTGCCGTTCACCGCGGTGCACGAATTGATGCACTTGGGCGGCGTCGCCGACGAGGGGCAGGCGAACATCTTGGCGTACATCGCCTGCGAAAGGCACGGCGGCGCGTTTGCGCACTCGGCGAAGCTCTGGGCGCTCAAGTACGCGCTGCAGGCGCTGCGCGAGCTCGACGCCGGCGCGTGGACGGACCTGATCGTCGATTTGAGCGACTCCGCGCGCTCGGATTTCCATGAAATCAACGGCTTCGCGATCGGCGCGACCGTCCGCAAGGGCCGCGCGGTCGAGGCGTTTTTGCGCGTCAACGGCATGGCCGAAAAAACCGAGAGCTACGGCGCGCTCGCGAATTACCTGTGTATGGATTCATAGAAAACTGCGCACACTGAAATATCATCCACGATATTTCAGGAGGTCGCAAATCTATGAACGGTTTGGGAAGACTTTCGAGAGCGCTGAACGCGCTGCGCTCGGGGAGGGGCATGTACGCCGGCGCCGAGCGCGACGATCGCTCGCTGACGAGGCATATGCGCTCGCTCGCGGTCGAGCTGCGCGTGGACGGC
>JAAYZL010000204.1 GCA_012514855.1 Clostridiales bacterium | reverse complement strand
CCTGCGGCACGCCGCTCTGCTGGAGCGCGCCCGCCTTCATCAGCACGATCCGGTCGGAGATCGACATCGCCTCCTCCTGGTCGTGCGTGACGAAGATCGTCGTGACGCCGGTGCGCTGCTGTATGCGGCGGATCTCCTCGCGCATCTCGAGCCGAAGCCGCGCGTCGAGGTTCGAGAGCGGCTCGTCGAGCAGGAGCAGGTGCGGGTTCTTGACGAGCGCGCGCGCGATCGCGACCCGCTGCTGCTGGCCGCCGGAGAGCTCCGCCGGGCGCCTCTTTAAGAGCGCCTCGACGTGTACGAGCTTCGCGATCTCCTCCGCGCGCGAAAGCCGGTCGGCCTTGGGAATTCTCTGCACCTCGAGCGGGAAGCAGATGTTCTGCAATACCGTCATGTGCGGGTACAGCGCGTAGTTCTGGAACACGAGCCCGATGCCGCGCTTTTCCGGCGGCATGTCGGTCGCGTCCTCGCCGTCGAACAGTATTTTGCCGCCCGTGGCCGGCACGATGCCCGCGAGCATGTTGAGGATCGTCGACTTGCCGCAGCCGGACGGCCCGAGCAGCGCGATCAGCTCCCCGTGCTCGAGCTCCGCCGAGAAGTCCGATACCGCGACGACGTCTCCGAATTTCTTCGTCAGGTGGTCGAGTGTTACGCGCATCAGCGTCTCCCCTTTTGTGACAATGTGTCTACCGGAGAATTTCCTCGAGAACGCGCCCGTCGACGCCCGGCATGGAAAAGCCGAGCATCTTCGCCATCGTCGGCGCCTCGTCGACCAGGCACGCGCGCCTGACCACCGCGCCGGGGCGCACATTTGGGCCCGCCGCGAAGAACGTCGTCCGGTGCGAAAGCGCCGGAAGCCCGCCGTGCCCGGCCATCGCGGTCTTGTAGTCGCCCGGCGCGGCGTCCCGGAACAGCGGTTCGGACGGCGTGAACCCGAACGACATAGGCGGGTCGCACTCGATCACGAAGTCGAACGGCCCGGCGAGGCGGTGAATCTCCCTGGCTTCCTCTTTCGTGAAGATGTGTTGGAGGTCGTACCCCCCGCCGTCGCGCGCGTCGAGCAGCACCCGGTATACGCGCTCGCGGAGTTTTTCGTCGGCCGGGTCGCGCAGCTCGATCCAGCCGGAGATGCCGACCGAGTGGCAGTACGCGTCGAAGCGCCTGAGCCTTCCGTCGGCGTCGAGCTCAAGAAGCCCCGCATTTTGCAGCACGCGGTTGAAGTTCAAGACGCGCTTCACGTCCGTCTGGCCGTGGTCGCCCATGACGACGAAGTTCGTGTTCTCGAAGTCCCCGAAGCGGCGGATCGACTCCATCAGCACCCCGAGCTCGCAGTCGTGCTTCTTCAACTGCTCGCGCGCGGGCTCCGTGTCGACGCCCAATTTGTGGCGGATGGTGTCGAGGTCGCACATCTTGACGAACATCACGTCCGGCTGCCCGCAGTCGCGGAGGATGTCCGGCGCGACGGCGCTCGTGAACGAATCGAGGCTCCCGTGGATCTCGCGGTTCAGCCCGCGGAGCATGTGGCCGTATTTCCAGAAATACCGGTCGAGCAGTTCGCCTGTCGCGCATCCCTCGTAGAACTGCAATGGGTCGTCGCCGCGGTACATCATCGGGATGACCATCGGCAGATTCCAGTCGACGTCCGCGCCTGCGCTGACCGGCCAGTTGATCAGGCACGTCGAATACCCGGCGTCCTTCGCGTATTCGACGAAGAGCTTCTCTTTCACATACGCGCGCTTCGTATACCACGGCACCGGGTGCGCGCCCGCCTTGACCATCTCGTTGTGCGGGATGCCGTGGCGGTCGGGGTAGCAGCCGGTCATGATCGACGTGTGGCAGGGGTACGTAAACGACGGGTACACCGGCAGAACCTCCTCGACCAAGGCGCCGCGATCGAGGATGCTCCAAAAATTCGGGAGCGCGCGCATGGTCCCGACGTCGGACTCGCACAGCGCGTCGATCATGAACACGAACAGCTTTTGCTTCATCGTCCCTCCGAAATACAGGAAAGAGGATTGACGGGAGGGTCCGTCAATCCCTAACCTAAACAAAGGTGTACAGAACAGCCCGTTCAATCGAAACCGACGGCGTGTACGTCGGTTTCGCGCATTTTTCGGATGGCACCCGTCTGCGCTGCGCGCCGACGGGCTGCCCCTAAAAATACCATTTTTAGGGGCAGTTCTCGGACAAGCGTCCGAGAATGCATGGAGCCAACGCTTGCGTTGGTGGAGAAAAACGCGTACCCGCCCGGCCTTCGCCCGGAAATTGTGAAATTTCAGAAGGCCGGCTCCTCCTACGCGTTGAAAAACCGCAGTTTTTCAACGCTTTAAGGGATCAGCCCTGCATCGCCTGGTTCGAGGTCGCGACGCAGGCGGCGAGCGCCTCGGCGGGGTCCATGCCTCCGGCGACCATCGTGGCGGCCTCCTGGAGCGCGGTGCGGATCGCGTAGGAGCCGGAGATCGTCGGCAGCGCGCCGGCGACGTCGAGGTTCTCCTGCACGGCGACGAGCGACGCCGGGAGCTCGGCCGCGAACGCCTTGTAGGCGTCTCCCGCCTGGGTCGTTCCGTAGGGCGACAGCGCGTTCATCGCCTTCGCCCATTTTGCGTTGTTCCCGGGCTGGAGGAAGAACTTCACGAACTCGTAGGCGCCGAGGTTCGAGGTCTCGTCCTTGTTGAACACGATCGGGCCGCGGTTCCAGCTCGGATACCAGGCGGCGTCGATCCCCTCCGGCAGCGGCGCGACCGCGTACTCGAACCCGTCGGGGAAGATGTACTTGTCGCCCGCGCAGGAGCCGGAGTACGAGGCGACGAGCCCGGCGTTGAAGTCGTTCGACCAGTAGTCGCCGGTCGGGTTGAGCCCGAAGTAGCCTGCCTGCACGTTGTCGCCGAACCACTTGAGCCACCCGGTGAAGCTCTCGGTCTCAAAAAGCACGCTCCTGGTCTCCATGTCGATGTACTCGTTGCCGGACTGCATGAGAAGCGTCTGCATGAGGTCCGTCAGCGAGTCCGCCGCGAAGCCGGCGATGCCCTTGGCCTCATAGATGGCCTTCGAATTCGCGGCGAGCTCCTCCCAGGTCGTGG
>JAAYZL010000203.1 GCA_012514855.1 Clostridiales bacterium | reverse complement strand
GCAGCGCCTCCGGGATGAGCACGCTTCCGTCGGGCTGCTGGTGCTGCTCGACGATCGCAGGGAGCAGCCGGCTCGTCGCGAGTCCCGAGCCGTTCAGCGTGTGCACGAACTCGAGCTTCTTCGTCTCGCTCCGGCGGAAGCGGATGCCGCCGCGGCGCGCCTGATAGTCGCGGGCGTTCGAGACCGACGAGCACTCCTTGTATTCGTTCATGCTCGGGAGCCAGAGCTCGATGTCGTAGGTCGTCGCCATCGAGGCCGAGCAGTCGCCCGCGGCGAGCTTCGTGAGCTGGTAGTGGAGCCCGAGGCCCTCGACGAGCCTGCACGCCTTTTCGATCAGCTCGTGAAGCATCTTGTCGCTGTCCTCGGGGCGCGTGTAGCCGAACATCTCGACCTTGTTGAACTGGTGGCCGCGGATCATGCCGCGCTCGCTCGCGCGGTAGGCCCCGGCCTCGCGGCGGTAGCAGGGGGTGTAGGCGAACAGCTTCTTCGGGAGCTCCTCCTCCGGGAGAATCTCGCCGCGGTAGAGGTTGATGAGCGCGGTCTCGGCCGTCGGCAGCAGGAAGTGGAAGCCCTCCTCCGAGAGCCTGTAGACGTCCTCCTCGAACTTCGGGAACTGCCCGGCGGTCAGCCCGCACTCGTAGGTCAGGATGTGCGGCGGAAGCATGAACGTGTAGCCGTCCTTGATGTGCTCGGACACGAAGTAGTTCAAGAGAGCCCACTCGAGCCGCGCGCCGAGGCCGGTGTACAGCCAGTAGCCGTTGCCGCCCATCTTGACGCCGCGCTCGTAGTCGACGAGCCCGAGGTCGACGCACAGATCGACGTGGTTTTTCGGCTCCCGGCCGAGGTTCGGCTCCCAGTTGAACTTCGGCTTCTCCCCGAAGGTCTTGACGACGGCGTTTGCCTCCTTGCCGCCGGCGGCGACGTCCTCCGCGGGCAGGTTCGGGAGCGCGAGCACGAAGCGGTTGATCCTCTCCCCGAGCGAATTCTGCTCCTCGTCCATCTCCCGGATGCGGTCGGCCATCTCCTTCAAAGTCGCGAGCGCGTTGGTCGCGTCCTCGCCCCGCTTTTTGATGAGCGGAATCTCCTTGCTCATGCGGTTGCGGTCGGCCTTCATCGCCTCGTTCTCGGTGAGCAGCGCGCGGCGGCGGGCGTCCCACGCGAGAAGCTCCGAGAGGTCGACCTCGTACCGGCGCTTTTTCAGCGCGTCGCGGACAAAGTCCGGGTTTGTGCGGATCAGATTGAGATCAAGCATCGCTGTCCCTCCCCAAAAAATACGCCCCCGCCGATACGGGGACGGCGCGCGCCGTGGTGCCACCCGGATTCAAGCAGAAGCTCCTTTTTCGCGCGCTATCGGGCGCACCCGCCCCGCTTTCGCGGGGACGCTCGGGGATGGAAATCGAAAAACGCGCTTCCGGCTCGCACCGCACGCCGGATCTCTTGGAGCGCTTTTAGCCGACCGTTCCCGTCTTTGCAATGACTTCATTATAAACAGAATTCCCGAATATGCAAGCCTCGCGTCGATTTTT
>JAAYZL010000202.1 GCA_012514855.1 Clostridiales bacterium | reverse complement strand
CTTCACGCCCTCGGCCTCGGCCTCGTCGATCTCCTCGTCGGCGGCGAGCATCTCCCGCCGGGTGCGGCGGTAGGCGACGATGACTTCGCTGCTTCCGAGCCGGACGGCGGTGCGCGCGGCGTCGATCGCGGTGAAGCCTCCGCCGAGCACCACGGTCCGGCCGCGCATGTCCGGCGCGTGTCCGGCGCGCACGTCCCGGACGAATTCCATCGCGTCCAGCACGCCCCCCGATCCGACGCCCTCGAGCTTCGGCGCGTTGCCCTTCCCGGCGCCGACGCCCAGGAAGATCGCCTCGAACCCGGCCTCCCTGAGCGACTTGATCGACAGGTCGCCGCCCTTTCCGAACCGCCGCCCGGTCTCGACGCGTACGCCGCCCGCCGCAAGCGTTTCGAACAGCCGATCGACCTCGAAGGCCGGCAGGCGGAACGCGGGGATGCCGTAGCGCAGCATGCCGCCGGGCAGCTCGTCCTTTTCAAACATCGTGACATGATACCCCGCCTCGGCGAGCTTGCCCGCGCAGGCGATTCCGGCGGGGCCGCTTCCGACGACCGCCACGCGGCGGCCGTTCGGCTCCCCGGCGGCATAGGCCGGCTTCCAGCCCCGCGCGCGGCCATATTCCAGCGCGAAGCGCTTGATGCCCCGGATGTCGAGCGCGCGCCCGTGTATGCCGCGCGTGCAGACCTCCTCGCACGGATGGCTGCACACGAGCCCGCAGATCTCCTGCATCGGCCCCTTGGCCGTGATCAAACGGTAGGCGTCCTCGAACTCGCGCTTCGAAACCTTCTGGATGTAGCCCTGCGCCGGCACGTGGTGCGGGCAGGCGTGCTTGCAGGGCGCGGCGAGGTTCGGCTGCCTGATGCGCGCATATCCCTTGTAGAGCGTGACCTCGGTCGCGGTCTTGACCTCGGGCACGACGATGCCGCAGAACTCCGAAGGGTCGGTGTAGCCGTGCTCGTCCATGTATCGCTTCATGCCCTCGATCATCGGGCGCGCGATGTCGTAGCCGGAGATCAGCGTCTCGGCGCAGACGCCCACGAGGTTCGCGCCGCACATCACGAGCTCGACCGCGTCCCGCCAGTTGCGCACGCCGCCGGCCATCATGATCTTCGGCTCCATGCCGTTGACCTTGCGCATCTCGTAGGTGTCGCGCTGCGCCAGGGGCTTGAGCCACGCCCCGCAGTGGCAGGACATGCTGATCTCGTCCTGCAGATGGTAGACGGCCTTCCCCGGGTTTTCCAGATCGATCGGCGGGATGCCGAGCCGGTTCGAGGTGCCGCCGACCGCGTCCGCGCCCGCCTCGTAGAGCGCCTTCGCGACGCGCGCGATCTGGCCGCCCTCGGGCGTCAGCTTGACAAACAGCGGGATGTGGATCTCCCTCTTGATCGCGCGCACGATCTCCGCGACCGCGTCGCCGCTCTGACCGAGGCTCGCGCCGGTCTTTTTCGAGGTCGAGCAGCTTCCGCCGGAGGTCAGCTCGACGTTGTAGGACATATTCGGGCAGCACATGTTGAGCTCGATAATGTCCGCGCCGACCTCCTCGAAGCGCTTCGCCATGTTCACCCAGCCCTCCGCGCCCTGGTCGCCGGCGTAGGTGATGTTGGCCATGAGCTTGAGGTCGGTCAGGACCTGCTTCGCCTCCTCGACGAGCTGCAGTCCCTCGGCGAAGGTCAGTCGCTTCTCGGTCGTGAACGCGAGCGCGTTGCGGTCTTTGAACACGCCGTAGCGCGGCTTGCGGTTGATGTAGGGCGCCGGGTCGATCGTCAGCTTGATGCTGGCCGCGGCCCAGCCGCACTCCTCGATGCGCTTCAACTGGCGCACGGATTTCGTCGTAGGCCCGGACGCGACGTAGAACGGGTTTTTGAACGTCACGCCGCCGATCGTTACGGGAATGAATATCTCTTGCACGGAACAGACCTCCTTACAGAGCGTCGTTTACGATTTTTCGCCCCGTCTCCGCCGACTCGTAGATCAGGCGGATGACCTTGAGCGCCTCGAGCCCGTCGACGCCGCGCAGCCCGACGCGGGCGTCCGCATCGCGAAGCGCACAGTCGACGAAGTGGGCGATCTCCGCGACGTATCCCAGATTGAACTTCTCGTCGACCGCCGGATTCGACCAGCCGGTTGTGATGTCGGCCTTCTCCACGGTGTAGGAGAGGCCGGGCTTGCTGAACGCGCGGATGGCGCTTGTGAACGTCAAATCGACGTGCAGGCAGCCGAGCGTTCCGTAGAAGTCGATCGAGTCCTCCATGCCGCCCTCGGACACGTAGTTGCTCTCCATGACCGCGACGGTGCCGTCGGCAAAGCGCATCAGGCAGGCCGCCCAGTCCTCGCCCTCCATCGTGCGGTGGATCAGGTTGTTTTGGCCGCCGCCGCTGGTCATCGCCGTGAGCTCCTGCCAGCGGTTGTCCTTGAGCGCGAGCATGAACCCGACCGGATGCACGCCCAGGTGGATCATGCAGCCGCCGCCGCAGTAGCGGATGGTCTGCGCGAACGGGCTGTGCGAACCGTTGTGGCACTCGCGCAGCCGCACGAATTTCACCTCGCCGATGCCGCCCTCGCGCACGATCGCGAGCGCCTTTTGAAGCGCGGGGGCGCCGAGCCAGTCCTCGGCGTAGTAGACCCTCTTGCCGAGCTTCTCGGCGGTCTCGATGATCTCGCGCCCGTCCTCCAAAGTCGTCGCGAGCGGCTTTTCGCAGACGATGTGCCGGCCCCTATGAAGCGCCTTCATCGCGACCGCGTGGTGCAAAAAGTTCGGCATGCAGATGTCGACCAGGTCGACCTCCGCGCGCTCGATCGCCTCCTCGAAGCTGTCGTAAGCCTCGTAGTTTTCAATGCCGTATCGCCCGGCCAGCGCGCGGATGCGGCCGAGGTCCCTGTCCGCGATGGCCGCGATCTCGGCCCTGTCGCGGATGCGCGCGTAGCCGTCCATGTGCAGATCCGCGCTGAACGCGGCTCCGACCAGCAGAACCCGCAGCTTTCTCTCCATGCTCAACCTCCTAATCAGAACCAGACTCCGTTCATCTCGCCCTTGTTCTCCATGATCGCGAAGATCTTCTCCATCTCGCGGACGGTCTCCTCGATCGAAAACTCGAGCATCCGCCGCCCCTTTTCCGCGGTCGCGCACCGGGCGTTGCCCCAGACGCCGTCCGGACAGTGGCGCAGGAAGCCGGCGTAGCTCAGGTAGCTGCGCGGTACGTTCGGCACGAAGTCGACCGCCTTCTCCATATTTACGAGCTCCGGGTGCAGGTGGAGCATCAAAGACGTCTCGCCCTCGCCCGCGTGGAGCTCGGTGTCCGTGTCGAGGATGCCCATCGGCTTGAACTTCGGCCAGCAGACCTCGAGCATGTCGAGGTTCGCGACCATCAGGTCCGGGTTGAACTCGGCGTTCAGCTCGCGCACGACGCTCGTCATCACGAAGATGCCGCCGTGCGCGCGGATGATCGCGATCTTGCGGAAGCCCTGCGCCTTGAGGTCGAGGCAGATCTCGCGGATCATCTTATAAAAGGTGTCCGAGTTCATGCCGACCGAGCCGCGCTTGCCCCTGGCCTCCTTGTTCGTGCTGATCGGCAGCGCCGGAATGTAGAAGCCGCCGGTCTTTTCGGCGACGCCCCGGCCCATCGCGTCGGCGATCGCCCAGTCGGTGATGACGGAGAGGTGCGGCCCGTGCTGCTCGATGGAGCCGACCGAGAGGATCGCGAGGTCGGTTGCGGCGATGTCGTCGATGCATCCGTGCAGTCCGCGGATCATAAAAACGCCTCCTTCTTCGCGAGCTTCGAGGCGCTGCCGGGCTCGAGGAACAGCGTCGCGTTCGGGTGCCTGCGCAGGATCGAGGCCGGGCACCTCGTCGAGATTTCATCCTCGAGCGCGCTGCGTACCGCGTCGGCCTTGAGGCGGCCCGGAACCATCGCGAGCGCCGTCGGGATGGACATGATCTCGGAAAGCGTCATCGTCAGCGCGTGCGTGGGCACGTCCTCGATGCGCTCGAAGCACTTGTCGTTGACCTGCTGGCGGCGGCAGATTTCGTCGAGCTCGACGACCTTCATGCGCAGGGGATCGTCGAAGTCCGCGACCGGCGGGTCGTTGAAGGCCAGATGGCCGTTTTCGCCGACGCCGAGAAAGATCACGTCCGGCGGGCAGGCGTCGATCAGCTCCCCGTAGCGGCGGATGACCTCCTCCGGCGCGCCGCCGCGAAGATAGTGAATCTCCTTGAACGGCAGCTTGCCAAAGATCGCCTTGTCGAGGAAGTTGCCGAAGCCCGCCGGGTGCGCGGGGTCGAGCGCGACGTACTCGTCCTGGTACAGCGCCCGGACCCTCGTCCAGTCGACGTCCTGCTTGAGCAGGTTCGAAAGAAACTCGTTCTGCGAGGGCGCGGCCGCGAACACCGCCGTCGCCTCGCCCTTTTCGGAAATCAGCCGGCGCAGGAGCTCCCCCGCCTCGCTTGCGGCGGCCCTGCCCAGTTCCTCGCGGCTGTCGAGAATTTTAACGCGAAGATTGTCCATGTCCTCACACCTCACAGGCATTTTTCGTCGTTCCAAGATAGGCTTGCTTCACGCAGGGGTCCTCGAGCACTTCCCGGCCCGTGCCCTGCAGCGCGATCCTGCCGTTTTCCATCACATACGCGTAGTCGGCGATCTCGAGCGACCGGTTCGCGTTCTGCTCGACGAGAAGCACGGTCACGCCGGTGTCGCGGATCTTCTGAATCGTCTCAAACACGAAGTCGACGATCAGCGGCGCGAGCCCGAGCGACGGCTCGTCCAGCAGCAAAAGCCTCGGCTTCCCCATCAGCGCGCGGCAGATGGCCATCATCTGCTGCTCGCCGCCGGAAAGCGTGCCCGCGTCCTGCGCGCGCCTGTCCCTGAGCACCGGGAACATCCCGTACTGCCTCTGAAGGAGCTGTTCGATCTCGCGCTTGTTCGACAGGCAATAGGCGCCCACGCGCAGATTCTCCTCGACGCTGATTCCGGCGAACACGCGCCGGCCCTCCGGCACCTGGATCACGCGCTTTTCGACGATTTTGTGCGAGCGGGCGGGCAGCGGCGCTCCGTCGAACAGTATCCTTCCCTGCCACTTCACGAGGCCGGAGATGCTGTTGAGCAGCGTCGACTTTCCCGCGCCGTTCGAGCCGATGATCGCGACGATCTGGCCCTCCTCGACCCTCGCGTCGATGCCGTGCAGCACCTTGTTCTGCCCGTAGGCGGCCGTCAGGTTGGAGATTTCGAGTATGCTCATGCCTTTTTCGCCTCCCCCAGATACGCCGCCAGCACGACCGGGTTGGCCTGAATCTCCTCGGCGCACCCCTCGGCGATCGTCATGCCGGAATCCTGCACGTAGATGCGGCTGCAAAGCTGCATGATGACGTCCATCTTGTGCTCGATGATCAGGAGCGACAGGTGGAAGTTCTCGCGGATCTCGGCGATGAAGTCGATGAGCTGGGAGACCTCCTCCGGGTTGAGCCCGGCGGCGGGCTCGTCGAGCATCAGGACCTTCGGCCGCGAGGCCAGCGCGCGCGCGATCTCGAGCCTGCGCTGGATGCCGTAGGAGAGGTTCTGCGGCCGCATGTTCGCGTAGCTGTCCAGCCGCGCGGTCTTTAGGCAGCGCATGGCCTCCTCCTGAATCCGCCTCTCCTCGCGGCGCACCTTCGGCGTCCGGAGCATCGCCTGAAACATCGTGTATTTTCCACCCCAGTCGACCGCGACCTTCACGTTGTCGAGCACCGAAAGGCCGGGAAAGAGGCGCGTGTTCTGGAACGTGCGCGAGAGGCCGAGCCGCGCGATCTCCTCCTGCGCCATCTCGGTCGTGCGCGTGCCGCCGAGCGTGATCTCGCCGCCGTCGAGCTTATAGATGCCCGAGATGCAGTTGTAGATCGTCGTCTTCCCGGCGCCGTTGGGCCCGATGATGCCGCGCGTCTCCTCGGAAAACAGCTCCATCGAAAAATCCTCGATGGCGCGCACGCCGCCGAAGAACTTGCGGATCTTCTCCGTCCTCAATACGCAATCAAGCATCCGCGTCACCCCCGCGCCTGAAGATTTTCGCCGCCCTGCGCGCAAGCGCGATCAGGTTCTTCGTCGTGGGCTCCCACTCGCCGAAGAGACCGGCGGGGCGGAAGTTGATGATGATGATGATGAGTATGCAGTAGAGGATCACGCGGTAGATCTGCAGGCTCTGGCCGAAGACCGTGACGTTTCGCAAATACTCCGGCATGATCTTCAGGACGAACGCGGAGATCGACGAGCCGATCAGGCTGTTCGTGCCGCCGAAGAACGTGAAGATCGTCAGCTCCGACGACATGCTCCAGTCGAACGACGAGGGGTCGATGATGCGCGTCTGGAACGCGTAGAGTATGCCCGCGACGCCCGCGAAGATGCCGCCGATCACGTAGTTCTTGATCTTGAGCGGGTAGACCT
>JAAYZL010000201.1 GCA_012514855.1 Clostridiales bacterium | reverse complement strand
GGCTGCGCAGGCAGTCGCAGGAGGTGCTCGGTTCGTTGCGCAGAATTTCGGACACATTCGTCCGGGAGGAGCACGAAAAACAGCAGCGCGAGGCAAAGGAAGCCCTCCAGAAGCAATATGAGGCCGCGGCGCAGTTTATGACCGCGTATTCGAGCGAACACGCCCCCGAGGTGCCCCCGGACGCGCCTGCCAAACCGCAGGAAGCGCCCCGGCAGGAGACCCCCGCCGCGGAAGCGCCCGCGGCGGCCGCCCCCGAAAGGGAGGCGCCCGAGGCGAAGCGCGAAATTCCGGCGAGGCATCCGCACGCGCCGAGGGCGCCTTCGGCGTCGCCGATCCGCGTCGTGCGCACGAAGGCGGAGGTCGAGGCGACCGAGGAGCAGCGCCGCAGGGCCCAACAGCAGCAAAACAGGCAGCGGCCGCCGCAGCAGGGCGCTCAATTCGCGAGGCCCGCCGCGCCCGGACAGCCGGCGCAGGGGGGCTTCTACGGGCGTCCCGCCGCTCCCGGCGGCCCGTACGGAAGGCCCGTCAACCCGCCGCAGCCCGGGGGCGGCCCGTATGGGCGTCCGGTCAACCCGCCGCAGCCCGGGGGCGGCCCGTATGGGCGCCCGGTCAATCCGCCGCAGCCCGGACAGGGGCCGTACGGCAGGCCCGCTGCGCCCGGACAGCGCCCCTTCCCCGGCGGAGCGCCGCGCCCGCCGCAGCCCGGCGGCGGCCGCTTCGGACCCGGCGCCGCGCCGCGAACGGGCGGAGCGGGCTTCGGAAGGCCGAAGATGCCGGACCTCGCGCCCGCGGTCGAAAAGGAGCGCGTCAGCAACTACGACCCGAACAAGAAGCAGTATATCCGCCAGGTCGATCCCGAGCGCTCGCAGACGAGCAAGAGCCGCCGCCAGCGCGACATGCAGGCCATGGGCGGGGGCATGGACGAGGACTTCATGCGCGGCAAGCGCAAGAAAAAGGCCCAGGCAAAGTACCGCCCGGAGCCGATGAAGATCGAAAAGGCGTACATGACCGCCGAGACGATCACCGTGCGCGACCTGACCGAGCGCATCGGAAAGCCCGCGGGCGACATCATCAAGAAGCTGATGATGCTGGGGATCATCGCGACGATCAACAACGAGCTGGACTTCGACACGGCGCAATTGGTGTGCTCGGAATTCGGCGTCGAGTTTGAGATGAAGCTCACCGAGACCGCCGAGGACGCGCTCGAGCAGGAGAACATCGAGGACACCGACCAGAACCTCGAGTCCCGCCCGCCGGTCGTCACGATCATGGGCCACGTCGACCACGGAAAGACGTCGCTGCTCGACTACATCCGAAATACGCGCGTGACCGCGGCGGAGGCCGGCGGCATCACGCAGCACATCGGCGCGTACACCGTCGAGGTCAAGGGCCGGAGGATCACCTTCCTCGACACCCCCGGCCACGAGGCGTTCACCGCGATGCGCGCGCGCGGCGCGCAGGCGACCGACATCGCGATACTGGTCGTCGCGGCGGACGACGGCGTCATGCCGCAGACCATCGAGGCGATCAACCACGCGAAGGCCGCGGGCGTGCAGACGATCGTCGCGATCAACAAGATGGATAAGCCCAACGCCAACCCCGACCGCATCATGCAGCAGCTGACCGAGTACGGCCTCGTCGCCGAGGACTGGGGCGGGGAGACGGTCATGGCCCCGGTCTCCGCGGTCACCGGCGAGGGCGTCGACCACCTGCTCGAGATGATATTGCTCGTCGCGGAGCTGCAGGACTACCGCGCGAACCCGAACCGCAAGGCGCGCGGCGTCATCGTCGAGGCGAGGCTCGACAAGGGCCGCGGCCCGGTCGCGACGGTGCTCGTCAAGAACGGAACGCTGAAGATCGGCGACACGATCGTCGCCGGCACCGCCTACGGCCGCGTGCGCGCGATGGTCAACGACCTGGGCGAGCGCGTCAAGACCGCCGGCCCGTCCGACCCGGTCGAGGTCATCGGCTTCAACGACGTGCCGGACGCCGGCGACGTGATCACCGCGGTCGACGACGACAGCCTCTCCCGCAAGGTCGCCGAGGAGCGCAAGGACAAACTGCGCGCGGCGCTGGTCAAGACCTCGTCGAGGACGTCGCTGGACGACCTGTTCAGCCAGATCTCGGCCGGCCAGGTCAAGGACCTGAACATCATCATCAAGGGCGACGTGCAGGGCTCGGTCGAGGCCGTCAAGCAGTCGCTCGAAAAGCTCACGAACGACGAGGTGCGCGTGCGCTGCATACACGGCGGCGTCGGCGCGATCACCGAGAGCGACATCATGCTCGCCTCCGCCTCGAACGCCATCATCATCGGCTTCAACGTCCGCCCGGACAACAACGTGCGCGACATGGCCGAGCGCGAGAAGATCGACATCCGGCTCTACCGGATCATCTACAACGCGATCGAGGACGTCGAGAAGGCGATGAAGGGCATGCTCACCCCGAAGTTCAAGGAGGTCGTGCTCGGGCGCGCCGTCGTCCGGCAGGTGTTCAAGGTCACCGGCGCGGGCACGATCGCGGGCTGCTACGTCACCGACGGCAAGGTCGTCCGAAACGCCCAGGCGAGGCTTCTGCGCGACAACGTCGTCATCCACGAGGGCAAGGTCGACTCGCTCAAGCGCTTCAAGGACGACGCCAAGGAGGTCGCCGCCGGCTACGAGTGCGGCATGGGGCTTGAGAACTACAACGACATCAAGGAAGGCGACGTCATCGAGTGCTTCCAGATGGAGGAAATCCAGCAGTAGCGCCTCGACGCTACGGCGCCCGGGACGGCCTCGTCTTC
>JAAYZL010000200.1 GCA_012514855.1 Clostridiales bacterium | reverse complement strand
TGGAGCATAGCGGATTCGAACCGCTGGCCTCTACGATGCGAACGTAGCGCTATACCAACTTAGCTAATGCCCCACGATAATCTTTTGTGTCGTTCCCGTCCTACGGGGGAGTGTCGGGGATAAAGTACGGACGGTTCGTTCTACCAACTGTGCTATGGCCCCACGATATTCTTTTGTGTCGTTCCCGATCCTCGGGGGAGTATCGGGGCTAAAGTACGGACGGTTCGTTCTAGCCAACTGTGCTAATGCCCCGTATGTTCCGTCTCGAACAGGAAAGAGTATACCACAGGGCGGGGCGAAAAGCAATACCCTTTTTTCGATTTCGATTGTAAAAAAACTCGGGCCGCGGGCCGTCAGTCCATCAGCGACAGTATCTCCTCCTCGCTCAACTCCGGCTGCAGCGCGCGGTTGACGGCGGCGGCGACGATTCCCGCGGCGTCGGTGATCAGGTCGTCGATCTCGCGCGGGGTGACGATCATATCGCCGATGTCGGCCTTGAGGAGCTCCCGCTCGATGTCGTCGAGCGCCGCGCCGTCGACGTTGCGGTCGGTCGAGATCAATTCCATCGCGTCGCGCGCGAGCGTCGCGGCGTAGATGACCGTCGGGATGCCCAGCGCGATCACCGGGACGCCCAGCGACTCCTTCGTCAGTGCGCGCCGGTGGTTTCCGACGCCGGAGCCGGGGTGGATGCCGGTATCGGTCAATTGAACCGTCGAGCAGATGCGGTCGGCCGCGCGCGCGGAGAGCGCGTCGATGCAGACGATCGACTGCGGGTTCAGGCATTTGACGAGGCTCTCGATCACCTCCATCGTCTCGATGCCGGTCACGCCCAGGACGCCCGGCGCGATCGCGCAGACGCTGCGCATGCGCTTGTCCGCGTACTCCGGAATTTCGCGGAACATGTGGCGGGTGACGAGCGTCTTGTCGACGGCCTTGGGGCCGAGCGAATCCGGCGTGATGTTGCGGTTCCCGAGGCCGACGACGAGCACCGGCCGATCCCCCTCGCGGCGGATCATCCGCGCGATCTCCTCGCCGAGCAGGTTCGACATCGCGAGCCGCGAGTCGATGTCGCGCTGCCTAATGCCGGGGCACTCCAGCGTCAGGTAGTTGCCCGCAGCCTTGCCGATCTGCCGGCCCGCGTCCTCGTCCTCGATGATGACCTCCGTGACGGTCACGCCCATGGTCTCCCAGTGGTTGACCTTCACGCCCGGAATCTCGTCCCGCCCGGCCGCCTGAAACGACTCCATCGCAAGGTCTGTTCGGATATGGCGCATAAAAACACCTCGACTTGTTCGAAATTCGCCGTTAGTTTACCCAAGTTTTTCATCAAAATGTATTCAACCGCTTGCTTTTTGGTCGGGCAGGTGGTACAATAGTCAATGCTGATTTTGCCCGGGGAGGTGAATATTTTGCCGAATATCAAGTCCGCCATCAAGCGCGTGAAGGTCAACGAAAAGAAGAACCTGCGCAACCGCATGGTCAAGTCTGCGATGAAGACCCAGATCAAGAAGTTCGAAATCGCCGCTTCCGCGAATGAGGTCGATGTCAAACTGCTGAGCGCGACACAGGGCGCGGTTGACAAGGCCGCCGCGAAGGGCGTTATCCATAAGAACGCCGCGAACCGCAAAAAGGCCCGCCTGGCCAGGAGGGCGCAGAAGGCGTAAACCCGAAACCCAGACTCCAAATCGGAAAGGCGCGAGTGATTGCGCTTTTCCGGTTTTTTGGTATAATAGGGATAATGGGCAGATCAACGGGAGGCCGAACATGGAAGATCTCTTTTCCGCGGGAATGTCAAAGCTCGCGCCGCTGGCGGACAGGATGCGCCCGCGGACGCTTTCGGAATTTTTGGGGCAGGAGAAGATCGTCGGCGAGGGGAGGCTTCTGCGCCGCGCGATCGAGGCCGACCGGCTGACGAGCTCGATCTTCTGGGGCCCGCCGGGGACGGGCAAGACGACGCTCGCGGCGGTCATCGCGAACGTTACGCGCGCCGCATTTGTAAAACTAAACGCCGTAACCAGCGGCGTCGCCGACGTGCGCGAGGTGATCAAGGGCGCGGAAAACCGGCTGAAGCTCTACGGCCAGCCGACGTATCTGCTGCTCGACGAGTGCCACCGCTGGTCGAAGGCGCAGTCGGACTCGATCTTGCCCGCGATCGAGCGGGGTCTCATACGCTTCATCGGCTCGACGACCGAGAACCCGATGATCGCGATGACGCCCGCGATCGTCAGCCGCTGCCGGCTGTTCCGGTTCGAGCGGCTGAGCCGGGAGGACATCAAGCGCGCGGTGCGATTCGCGATCGCCGACCGCGAGCGCGGCTACGGAAAGCAGGTCGTGGCGATCGACGACGACGCGCTCGAGCACATCGCGCAGGTGGCGAACGGCGACGCGCGCTCGGCGCTGAACGCGCTCGAATTGGCGGTTTTGACGACGCCGATCGAGTCCGACGGCTCGACGCACATAACCCTCGCGATCGCCGAGGAGTCGATTCAGAGCCGCGTGATGCAGATGGACGAGTCGCTGCTCTACGACATGCTGAGCGCCTTCTGCAAGTCGCTGCGCGGCTCCGACAGCGACGCGGCGCTCGCGTGGTTCGCGCGCATGAACTACGGCGGCATGGACCCGCGCATCGTCGTCCGCCGCGTGATCGCGCACGCGAGCGAGGACGTCGGGATGGCGAACCCCATGGCTCTGCTGCAGGCGGTCGCCGCGTACCACGCGCTCGAGGCGATCGGCATGCCCGAGGCGAAGCTCCCGATCGCGCAGGCGATCATCGCGGTGTGCGAGAGCCCGAAGTCGAACGCCGTCGTGATGGCGATCGCCCGCGCGTTCGAGGACGCCGAGAAGGGCGGCTTCTCCCCGGTGCCGGTGCACCTTCGGGACACGCACTACGCAGGCGCGTCCGCCCTGGGTTACGGCGAAGGTTACAAATACGCGCACGACTTCCCCGGCCACTTCGTAAAGCAGCGCTACGCGCCTGAGGAGGCCGCGGGCCTCCCGTACTACGCGCCGTCCGAGCAGGGGTTTGAGAAGGAAATCCGAAAAATTCGCGAAGCGCGCGGTTTCGTCGATCCGCCGGACATAAAGTAGTGCTCTGACGCAGCCGATTCTCTGGCTTCGCGCGAGTCTTTTTCCGCCCGGCGGTGTCGCCAGGCGCTTGACGTAGCGCTGCTACGCCTGCGCGCCTGCTCCCGGCCGGACGAAAAAATCCCGCGCGCGAAATCCAAATCCTCGGCTGGTCAGAACACTGCGCAGAACTTTTACGCGGGGTTCATGACAGCGTGCGCCGGATGCCGTATAATGGAAGCAACACTGGACGCACATAGAGGGAAGCGACGATGCGCGAGAACATAAAGCCGAATGCCGAAGCGGAGCCGAAAAAGCGGAGGAAGACGCGCGCCGAGAAGCGGCTGCTCATAAAGCGGCGAAGGCGGCGCTCGCTCGCGCTTTCGCTGATCGCGGTCGTCGCGCTGCTTGCGCTGTGCGGCTGGCAGTTCGCAGAATACGCGGACTTTCGCGAGATGCGCGCCGCGGTCGAGGTCGAGGCGTTCCGAGAGGGCACGTCGGTCGAAGGCGTCGACGTGTCCGGGCTGACGCTCGAGGAGGCGCGCACGCGCTGGGCGGAGGAGATCGAGCCCGCGCACTTTAACCGGGTGGTCAGGCTCTCCGACGGAACCGAGGTGACCGCCGCGATGCTCGGCTATACGAGCGATTACAAGGACGTCCTGAAGGCGGCGTACGAGCCCGGACACTCCGGCGGGCTCGCCGAGCGCTACGAGGCGGTTCTGGAGGCGAAGGCGGGGGTGGACTACCCCGTCGCGCGCATTCCGTACACGCGGGACGGCGTGGAGGCGTTCGTGCGCGGCTTCGCCGAAAGCGTCAACAGCGAGCCCGTCGCCGCGGAGGCGGCCGGCCTGAACGCCTCCACCTATAAGTTCAAGTTCGCGGGCGGCGCGCCGGGCAAGCGGCTGAACGAGGAGAAACTCACGGCGGATCTGATGGCGGCGTTTGACGGCGGGAAATCGGACGTGGCGCTCGACATCGAGGAGATCGCGCCGCCCGACCGGTCGGATCAATACGGGCTCATTTCCTATATGGTCACGGACGCGTCGACCTCGTCCACCGCGCGGCTTCACAACATCAAGACCGCGATGTCGACGATCAACGGGACGCGCATCGATCCGGGCGGGACGTTCTCGTTCAACGGGGTCGTCGGCCCCCGGACGAAGGAGGCGGGCTACCGCAAGGCGAAGGCGTACTACGGCATGGAGAACATCATGGAGTACGGCGGCGGCATCTGCCAGGTCTCCTCGACGCTCCACGCCGCCGCGCTCGCCGCGAAACTGCAGATCGACGAGCGCCACGAGCACGGCCGCAAGGTCTGGTACATCAAAATGGGCCTTGACGCGGCGGTCGACTGGGGAAACAAGGACCTGAAATTCACGAACAACCGGGACGAGCCGGTCTACATCGGCTGCGTCGTGGACGACAAGGAGCAGGTGCGCGTCGCGGTGTTCGGGAGGCTCGAGGAGGGCGACCCCGGCGCGGCCGGGCTGCCGTAAGGCGCGCGTTTCCCGGCGGCGCATGCCGCCGGGCGCTTTTACCGAAAACTAACCCTGCGCGCTGCGCGTTTGGGCGCAAATTTACCGAATCGTGTTGCAAACGACGGGTGGATATGATAGACTTTACACTTGGCGATATGGAAAGTTGCGTCTAACAGGAGGATGGATCATGGCTACCACTTTTGAAAAGCTCTCGTCCAACAAGGTCAAGCTCGGCTTTGTCGTCCATAGCGAACAGTTTGACGAGGGCATCCGCAAGGCCTACGCGAAGAACGCGAAGAAGTTCAACATCCCCGGCTTCCGCCGCGGCAAGGCCCCGATGAAGATCATCGAGAACTTCTACGGCGCGGGCGTGTTCTACGAGGACGCGTTCGACATCCTCTTCCCGGAGATCTATCGCGCGGCGCTTGCGGAGCATGGCGTGAAGCCGGTCGACCGTCCGGAACTCGACGTCGGGCAGATCGAGAAGGGCAAGGAATTGAAGTTCACCGTCGAGGTGTTCGTGCGCCCCGACGTCAAGCTCGGCGAATACAAGCGCCTGGGCATCGAGAGGACCGCCGACGAGGTGACCGACGACGACGTGATGGCCGAGATCGAGCGCGCGCGCGACCGCGCGGCCCGGTTTATTGAAGTGACCGACCGGCCCGCGAAGCTCGACGACCAGGCGAACATCGACTACGAGGGCTTCGTAGGCGGCGAGCCGTTCGACGGCGGACAGGCCGCGGGCCACGACCTGACGCTCGGCTCCGGGTCGTTCATTCCGGGCTTCGAGGAGCAAGTCGTCGGCATGGCGATCGGCGAGGAGAAGGACATCGAGGTGACCTTCCCCGAGGCGTACCAGTCCGAAGAGCTCGCCGGCAAGCCGGCGGTGTTCAAGGTGAAGCTCAATTCGCTCCGCGAAAAGGAGATGCCCGCGCTCGACGACGAGTTTGTAAAGGATGTTTCGGAGACCGCGAATACGGTTGATGAATATAAAGAGGAGATCCGTCAAAAGCTCGAGAAGCAGGCGGCCGACCGCGCCGACGCCGCGTTCGAAAATGAGATCATCGAGGCCGTCACCGAGAACGCGACGGTCGACATCCCCGCCGCGATGGTCGAGGAGCAGATCGACAGCACGCTCCGCGACATGGAGATGCGCATGATGTACCAGGGCATGCGCATGGAGGATTTTCTCAAGTACTCCGGCCAGACCATGGAGCAGATGCGCGAGATGCACCGCCGGCAGGCCGAGGAGCGCGTGAAGACGCAGCTCGTGCTCGAGGCGGTCACGAAGGCGGAGGGCATCGAGCCGACCGACGAGGAGATCGACAAAGAGCTTCAGCGCTTCGCCGACCAGGCCAAGAAGACGCTCGAGGACTTCAAGAAGGACATGCCCGAGGGGGATGTCGGCTACTTCAGGGAGGTCGCGACCGTCAACAAAACCCTGAAATTCCTGAAGGACAATTCGTCCGCGGAATAGGGTCCAAGAGTCCGAACATACTAAATCAACGACGATTTCGGGAGGTGTGCCCATGAACCTTGTGCCCTTTGTCATTGAACAGACGAACCGCGGCGAGCGGTCGTACGACATTTTCTCGCGCCTTTTGAAGGACCGCATCGTGTTCCTGGGCGGCGAAATCGACGATGTGGTGGCCAATCTCGTTGTGGCGCAGATGCTTTTCCTCGAGATGGAGGACCCGGAGCAGGACATCATGCTCTACATCAACAGCCCCGGCGGCTCCATTTCGGCGGGCATGGCGATCTACGACACCATGCGCTACCTGAAGTGCGAGGTCTCCACGCTGTGCATAGGCATGGCCGCGTCGATGGGCGCGTTCTTGCTGGCCTCCGGCGCGAAGGGCAAGCGCAAGGCGCTCCCCAACGCCGAGATCATGATTCACCAGCCGCTCGGCGGCGCCCGCGGTCAGGCGACCGACATCGCCATTCAGGCGGAGCAGATTCTTCGCATCAAGCGTAAGATGAACAGATTGCTCGCCGAGCATACCGGCCAGCCGCTGGAAGTCATCGAGCGGGACGTGGAGCGCGACCACTACCTCGACGCCGAGGAATCCATGGCCTACGGGCTGATTGACGAAATCATCGCGCCAAG
>JAAYZL010000199.1 GCA_012514855.1 Clostridiales bacterium | reverse complement strand
GATGACCTTCGCGTCGCCGATGACCTTTTTGCGGACCTCCTCGTTGACCGGGGCGGGCAGCCTTCCGTACTCGCCGCGCATCAGCGCCTGCGACTCCTTCGGGTTCATCTTGTAGCGCTCGCCGCCCAGCACGTTCATGACGGCCTGCGTGCCGACGATCTGGCTCGTCGGGGTGACCAGCGGCGGATAGCCGAAGTCCTCGCGCACGCGCGGAATCTCCGCGAGCACGTCGTAGAACTTGTCGGAGGCGTTCGCCTGCTTGAGCTGGCTGATCAGGTTCGAGAGCATGCCGCCCGGAACCTGATAGAGCAGCGTGTTGATGTCGACGGAGAGCACCTGCGGGTCGAGGAAGCCCTGCGCCTTCAGCTTGCCGGCGACCTCGCGGAAGTGGATGGCGGCCTTGCTCATGAGCGCGAGGTCGAGGCCCGTGTCGTACTCGGTGCCCTGCAGCGTCGCGACCATCGGCTCGGTCGCGGGCTGGGCGGTGCCGTTGCCCATCGGGGACAGCGCGGTGTCGATGATGTCGACGCCGGCCTCGATCGCCTTCAGATAGGTCATGTCGCCGGTGCCGGAGGTATTGTGCGTGTGCAGGTGGATCGGCACCTTGACATTCTCCTTGAGCCGCTTTACGAGGCTGTACGCCTTGTAGGGCAGAAGCAGGTTCGCCATGTCCTTGATGCACACGGTGTCCGCGCCCAGCGACTCGAGCTCGAGCGCGAGGTTGACAAAGTAGTCCTCGGTGTGCACGGGGCTGCTGGTGTAGCTCATCGCCACCTCGCAGATGCCGCCGTACTTCTTCGTGGCCCTGATCGCGGTCTCCATGTTGCGCACGTCGTTCAGCGCGTCGAAGATGCGGATGATGTCGATGCCGTTCTTGATCGACAGGCGGACGAACTCGTCCACCACGTCGTCGGCGTAGTGCTTGTAGCCCAAGATATTCTGGCCGCGCAGAAGCATCTGCAGCTTCGTGTTCGGCAGCGCCCTGCGGAGCTTGCGCAGCCTCTCCCACGGGTCCTCGTTCAGAAAGCGGAGGCAGGTGTCAAACGTCGCGCCGCCCCAGCACTCCAGCGAATAGTAGCCGATCTTGTCGAGCGTATCGCACGCGGGCAGCATGTCCTCCACGCGCATGCGCGTCGCGGCCTGGGACTGGTGCGCGTCGCGAAGAATCGTATCGGTAATCAAAACCTTCGGCATGTTGGTTTCCTCCTTCAGTTGATTGATACCCCGGGGCGGGCGCCCGGAATCAGCCGGACGCAGAGGGGAACCCCCTGCCAATCGGCGGGAAGCTGCCGGGGTGGATTCGCGACACGCGGTTCTTGCTAGGTAAGCGACAGCAGCAGGTCGCCCGAGTTGACCGTGGCGCCCTTCGCGACCGCGACGGACGCGACGACGCCGTCGCGCGCGGCGACGATCTCGTTTTCGAGCTTCATGGCCTCGAGGATCAGCAGCACGTCGCCCTTCTTGACGGCCTGGCCGACGGACACCTTGACGTTCAATATGGTTCCGGGCATCGGGGCCTTGACCGGCTCTCCGCCGGCGGTTCCGACCGGGGCGGGCTTCGCGGCGGGCGCGGGCGCTGGCGCGGCGGCCGGGGCGGGCGCGGCGGCCGCGGCTACGGG
>JAAYZL010000198.1 GCA_012514855.1 Clostridiales bacterium | reverse complement strand
GGAAGCGCGGACATGCCGCGCTCCTCGGCGACGTACATGCCGCCGCCTGCGGATTGAAAATGAAGGGGTTTCGACCCCTTCATTCATCCCCAAGGGAGGAGCGGTGTTTGTTGATGGTCTGACCGGCGGGCGAAAACCCGCCGGTTTTGCTATTGCTTTGCGAGATTCTCGAGCCCCTTCCGGCCGACGATCGAAATTCCGCCGCGGGACAACTGCACGAGCTCCTCGCTCGAAAAATACTTCAGCATCCGCGTGACGACCTCGCGCGCGGTTCCCATGTGGCGGGCGATCTTCTCGTGCGTGATCGAAAGGCGGTCGCTCTCCTCGAGCGCGCTCTCCTCCAGGAGGAACTGCGCGAGCCTGGCGTCGATGCTCTTGAACACGATCTGCTCCATGACCCACATCACCTCGGAAAAGCGCGTGGCCATCAGCTTCGTCGTGTAGTTCGAGACCGCGAGCGACGACTTCATCAGCCGGTCGTAGGCCGAAAACGGGATCATCCAGAGGTTGGTCTCCTTCTCGCTCTCGATCGTCACGTCGAACTGTATCTCCCGGACGACGCAGGACGACGAAAACAGGCAGATATCCCCGTCCAGCAGCCGAAACAGCGTGACCTCCTTGCCCTCGTCGGACAGGAGGAAGCTGCGGAGCTGGCCCGACTCGATCAGAAAGAGCCCGACGCACTCCTTGCCCTGCTGCAGAATCTTCCCCTTGGGAACGGTGCGGTAGACGGCGGACTGCGCGAGGTACGCGCGCTCGTCGGGGGCCAGCGTGTCCCAGACCGGGAAAATCTCGGAGACGGGTCGCGGCATACGCATCCCCTCTTTCGAAAACTCTGTACCCCCTATGATAACAGGCGCGCGCCCCCGTGTCAACCGCAGGCCGATGGCCTCAGACGAACAGGTTGAGATCCGCCTCCTCCGCGTCGCCCAGGTAGCTCCCGACCCCGGCGTATTCGATTCCGTCCAACAGCTCCTCGCGCCGGATTCCCATCACGTCCATGCTCATCGTGCAGGCCACGAGCCGGACGCCGGCCGCGCGCGCCTTTTCGAGCAGTTCTTCCACGGAGGACACGTTCTTTTTCTTCATCACATGCTTCATCATCGAGGTGCCCATGCCCAGCATGTGCATCTTCGAGAGCTTCATCCGCCCGACGCCCCTTGGCATCATCGCGCCGAACATGCGGTCGATCAGGCCCTTTTTGACGCGCTGGCTGGCGGGCCTGCGCAGCGCGTTCAGCCCCCAGAAGGTGAAGAACATCGTGACCTTCCGGCCCATCGCCGCCGCGCCGTTCGCGATGATCAGCGAGGCCAGCACGCGGTCGAGGTCGCCGCTGAACACGATGATCGTCTTGCCGCGCTCGCCCTCCGGCGCCTCCTTCGCGACCTCGCGGTTGCCCTTCCTGAGAAGCGCGACGGTGTCCGGGCCCTCGTGCCGGACGGACAGCAGCCCGTTCCCGGTGCGCCTCGTCCACGCCTCGATGTCCCGCGCGAACCCCGGGTCGGACGCGGACACCTCGACGACGTCGCCGTTTTTGAGCTTTTCGAGCTCCTCGAACACGCGCATCAGCGGCCCAGGGCACTGCATGCCGCGGCAGTCGACGCGAAGCGACAGCACCGGCTCCGTTTCCTCCACATCCCCGCTGTCGGCGATGCGCGCGTGCGCGGCTATGTCGGCCTCGTCCAAGTAGTGCGTCGAGCGGTAGTGCATCGCGCCGCCGGGGTAGACCATCACATCTTCAAACCCGTTCTGCATCAATATCCGCGCGGCGTTGTACGCGCGCACGCCCGCGGCGCACAGCACGATCACCGGCGCGTCCGGGTTCAGCTCGCCGAGGCGGTTGCGAAGCTGCCCGAGCGGGATGTCCGTGGAACGCGGGAGCCGCCACGCCTCGCGCTCGACGTCCTCGCGCACGTCGAGCACTTGCGCCTCCGGCGCGGTCTCTATCGCGTCCCACCGGCTAAAAACCGCGCGTCCCCGAAGCGCGTTCTGGGCGACGAAGCCCGCCATGTTGACCGGGTCCTTCGCCGAGGAATAGGGCGGCGCGTAGGCGAGCTCGAGCTCGGTCAGCGTCTGGACCGTGCCGCCGAGCCGCATGACCGTCGCGAGCACGTCGATGCGCTTGTCGACGCCGTTTCGGCCGACGATCTGCGCGCCGAGCACGCGGCCGCCGGGCCTTTCGAACAGCAGCTTGATCGTCATCGGAACCGCGCCGGGATAGTACCCGGCGTGGTCGTTCTGCACGATCGTCACGCTGTCGAAGTGCTCGCCGCGAACCTTCCCGGATTTCAAAAGCGCCTTTTCGTTGAGCCCCGCGGACGCCGCGGTCAGGTCGAACAGCTTCAGCGCCGACGTCCCGAGCGAGCCCGCGTAGGTGCTGTCGCCGCCCGCCATGTTGTCCGCCGCGATGCGGCCCTGCTTGTTCGCCGGGCCCGCGAGCGGGATCATCGCGCGGCTTCCGTCGACGATGTGCCTGACCTCGATCACGTCGCCCGCCGCGTAGATGTCCGGGTCGTCGGTCCGGAGATACTCGTCGACGACGATGCCGCCGCGCGCGTTGACGGTCAGCCCCGCCGCGGCCGCGATCTCGCTGTTGGGCTTCACGCCGATCGCGAGCACGGCGATGTCGGCCTTGAGCGCCTCGCCGCCGCCGAGGTGGACGACCACTCCGTCCTCGCCGTCCTCGAACGCCGTGACGCCCCTTTCGAGGTGAAGCTGCAGGCCCTGCTTTTCCATCTCCTCGTGCAGAAGCTGCGCCATCTCGAAGTCGAGCGGCGGCATGACCTGTCTGTCCATCTCGACGACCGAGACGGCGAGCCCCGCGTGCTTGAGGTTTTCCGCCGCCTCGAGCCCGATGAACCCGCCGCCCACGACGACGGCGGACTTCGCGCCCTTTTCGCGAATCCATGCGCGCAGCCGGTCGGCGTCCGGCACCGTCCACAGCGTCAGCACGCGCGCGGAGTCGATGCCGGGAATCCTGGGCCGCATCGGGGACGAGCCGGTCGAGAGCAGCAGCTTGTCGTAATGCTCGTCGTACTCGCTCCCGTCGGCCTTCCGGACGCGCACGGTCCTGTTCGCGCGGTCGATCGAGGCGACCTCCTGCTTCACGCGCACGTCGATGTTGTAGCGCGCCTTCAGGCTCTCCGGCGTGTGCAAAAGCAGCGCGCTCCGCGAGGGGATCACGCCGCCCACGTGGTAGGGCAGCCCGCAGTTCGCGTAGGAGATGTACTCGCCCCGCTCGAACACGACGATCTCCGCCGCCTCGGAAAGGCGCCGAAGCCTCGTCGCCGCCGTCGCTCCGCCGGCGACGCCGCCGACAATCACATATTTGTCACCCATTCCCGTCATCCTCCCCGCGTTTCGGCTCCGCAAAGCCCCCTCCCAGAAGCGCGCCGATCACGGCGCCGAACAGTACCGACAGATACGGGCTGGACGTGATCGGGCACGCGCCCGCCTGACAGCCGATAAACCGGTAGATCAAATACCCCGCGACGCCGCCGACCAGCCCGACGGCCGCCGGGATCGCGATTTTCTTCGTCTTCAACTTCATGGACCATCACCGCCTTTCCCTTCATTATAGCCGCGCGCAAGATTTCACTTCCGTGACAATATCACGGTTGCAAAGCTCTGTCAAGGGGTAGTATTATGGTAGCAGGTTTCCGACAAGGGAGGAAAACGCTCATGGCAACGGCGGTCATCATCGGCGGCGGGCCCGCCGGCATCTCGGCGGCACTGTACATCGCGCGCGCGGGGATCGACGCGGCGCTCTTCTACAGGGACGGCGGCGCGCTCCTCAAGGCGCACGACATCCGCAACTACTACGGCTTTCCCGACGGGGTTTCGGGCGAACAGCTTCACGAGATGGGGCTGAAGCAGGCGCGCGCGCTCGGCGTGAACATCGTCCGGGACGAGGTGCAGTCGATCGACTTCGAGGATAAGCTCGTCGTCAGGTCGTCGTCGGGAACCTACCCGGCGGACGCGGTCGTGCTCGCGACCGGCGCGGTGCGCAAGGCGCCGTCCCTGCCGGGCGTGCGCGAACTCGAGGGCCGCGGCGTCAGCTACTGCGCCGTCTGCGACGGGGCGTTCTTCCGCGGCAAGCGCGTGGCGGTGCTCGGAAGCGGCGACTTCGCGCTGCACGAGGCGAGGGACTTGCTGCCGCTCGCGTCGTCGGTGACGCTCCTGACCAACGGCGCCCCCGCGCCGGAAAACCTGCCCGGGGGAATCGCGGTCGATATGCGGAAGGTCGAGCGCATCGAGGGCGAGGAGGGCGTCACGGGCGTCGGGTTCGCCGGCGGGGAGCGGCTCCCCCTCGAGGCGGTGTTCATCGCGCAGGGCGTCGCGGGCGCACAGGACTTCGCGCGGCGCACCGGCATTCTGATGGACGGCGCGCGCATCGCGACCGACCGCGACATGGCCACGAACGTGCCCGGCCTGTTCGCCGCGGGCGACTGCGCGGGCGCGCCGTACCAGGTCGCCAAGGCGGTCGAGGAGGGCATGCGCGCGGGCATGGCCGCGATCGCCTACATCCGCGCGAACACGGGAACGGGAGGCTGACCGATGGACAAAGAACACCTGACCGATTTGCAGTACCGCGTCACGCAGCAGAGCGCGACGGAGCCGCCGTTTGCGAACGAGTATTGGAATTCGTTCGAGAAGGGCCTGTACGTCGACATCGTCTCCGGAGAGCCGCTGTTCACGTCGATGGAGAAGTTCGAGAGCTCCTGCGGCTGGCCTGCGTTTTCCGCGCCGATCGAGGACGCCGCCGTCGTCGAGCACGCGGATTGCGGCTTCGGCATGCGGCGCACCGAGATCCGAAGCCGCGCGGGGAATTCGCACCTCGGCCACGCGTTCGCGCGCGATCCGGAGTCCCCGAGCGGCACGAGGTACTGCATCAACAGCGCGTCCTTGCGCTTCATCCCCTACGACAGCATGGAAGAACAGGGCTACGGCGAACTGCGGTGCCTGTTCGATTGAGAGAGGAGAAACCCCATGATCAAGGCAATTTCCTGGGTGCTCGCGCTATTGATGTGCCTGTTTGCCGGCGGCTGCGCGGTGCGCGATGCGGCAAAACCCGCGGAGGAAGGCAGCCCGTCCACCCCCGAATACCATCGCATCACGCCCGAGGAGGCGAAGGAGCGCATCGACAGCGGGCGCCAGGTCGTGATCCTCGACGTGCGGACGAAGGAGGAATTCGACGCGGGCCACATCCCCGGCGCGGTGCTGCTTCCCAACGAGACCATCGGAAACTCGATGCCCGAGCAGCTCCCGGATTTGAACGCCGAGATCCTCGTCTACTGCCGCTCCGGAAACCGCAGCCGACAGGCGGCGGAGAAGCTCGTCAAAATGGGCTACGCCGGCGTGTACGATTTCGGCGGCATCGGAAGCTGGCCGTACGAGGTCGTAAAGGAGCCGTGATATCCGGCATGGCCCCGTCGCCCGGCGGGGCTCTCTCCCGTATTTTGCACGTTAAAAATTCCTGAAAAACCTTTACAAAGCGCCGCGTTTCTGCTATAATGCCGAGTGTTCGCAAGAGCATGGGGCATTAGCGAAGTTGGCTATCGCGCTACAATGGCATTGTAGAGATCATCGGTTCGAATCCGATATGCTCCACCAAAAAACCCGCGCAATTTCGCGCGGGTTTTTGCCTGTTCGAAAATCCCCTTCCCTACATCCCTTCCGCCCACTTCTCCGCCTTCACGCGGACCAATATCCACATCGTCGCGCTCGCGACGGCCAGCGCGCCTGCGAACAGCAGCGGCACGAGCATGTGATCCATCGCGCCGATGCGGGCGGTCAGGTAGCCGCCGCCGAACACGAGCCCCATCACCACGAACACGGGCAGCGACGCGCCCCAGCTCTGCTTGACGACCTTCGTCTCGCTCGTCCAGTCGAAGCGGTGGATTTTGCAGTTGACGACGAGCCCGAACAGCGCCGAGAACGTGCCCATCAGCGCCGGGAGAAAGAGCATCGCGACGAGCGCCGGGCCCCGGATTTCGAGCGCGAGGATCAGCGCCACGGCGTCGATCAGCGCGACCGGCAGCACCATCTGCAGATTGAGCTTCAGCTTCGCCATCAGCCACCAGCGGGCGGGGATCGGCATGCCGCGGATGATCCAGAGGCTCTTGCCCTCCAGCGAGACCGAGCTTCCGGTCGTCGGCGCGAGCGCGACCATCCATGCGAGCACGAACGGCAGGAGCGCGAACATCGGGCCCTCGAGCCCGGCGGTCTCAAGCACGGTCGCGAGCATGTCGCGCGGCACGAAGGCGATCAGCGCGACGACGCCGACGATCGACAGCAAGAGCCCGAACGCGGTGTTCAAAACGTAGATGTTGCTCGCGAGGTAGCGCCGCCACTCGCGCGCGACGAGCGCGCGCCGGACGCTCCGGCCGCGCTGCTCGCCCAGCACGAACGTGCCGCGCGCCCGCCTCGCGTTGATGAACGAGTTGAGCCGGACGAACACCGCCCCGAACAGCGCCGTCGCCATAAGAAACGCCGCGAGCGCGAGCCCCAGGAACAGCAGAAGCTGCGAAATGTCGCCGCCGACCACGGCGGCCGCGTAGATGCCGGACAGCGGATAGACCCTCGCGAACATCGAGCTCAGCGCGCGCGCGATGTTCACGAGCACCTCGACGTCCGAGCCCGGCGCGGAGCCCAGGTAAAACGAGCCGCCGACGAACCCGAGCATCACGAGGAACGAGAGGATCAGCCCCGCGTAGCGCACGCGGCGCAGAGACGCGCCGGCGAACGCCGTCAGCACGCCGATCAACGAGGCGACGACCATCGGGATCACCGGGATCGCGAGCGCGGTCAGCAGATACGACGCGTAGAACACGGCGCCCGGCCTCGCGAACCACGCGTAGACCCCGCCCGCGGGCACGAGCACGATCAGCGCGAACGCGAGCTCGATCGAGTAGAGCTTCAGCATGCGCGCCGCGGCGACCGTGCGCGCGGGGATCGGCAGCGACAGGACCAGGTCGAAGTCGCGCGACTGAAACAGCGCGTCCGACGCCTTGAAGACCGTCGTCATCAACACCGTCACCGACGAGACCGCCGCCATCATCACCGGGAACACGTCGAGCGCGCCCATCCAGTTGAGGCCGTAGCAGATGCCGAAGCAGTAAGTGCCGACGACGCCGAGTATCCCGAGCACGCCCAGCACCATCAGCGGCACGAGCAGCCGCGCCCGCCTGCGGCGCTTCGGGTCGTTCAGGAACCTGTTGACGCCGAAAAGCTCGAGCCGGTTGAGCCGGAGCAGCGGAAGCAGCTTTCTCATCGCTCGATCAACTCCAAAAACAGCTCCTCGAGCGAGCCGTCGCCGCGCACCTTGTCGGTGTCCCCGAACGCGGCGAGCCTGCCGTCCCTGATGATCGCAACCCTGTCGCACAGCTTTTCGGCGACGTCCAATACGTGCGTCGAGAAGAACACCGCGCCGCCGCGCGCGCAGATTTTGCGCAGCAGCTCCTTGAACACGTGCGCGGCGACCGGGTCGAGCCCGACGAACGGCTCGTCGAGCACGAGCAGCTTCGGGTCGCGGATGAGCGCGCCGATCAGCGTCAATTTCTGCTTCATGCCGTGCGAATACGAGCCGATCGAGTCGCCCAGATTGCCCGTCAGCGAGAACAGCTCCGCGTACTCGCGCGTGCGCTCCCGCCGGTCGCCGGCCGGCAGCTCGAACACGTCGGCGATGAAGTTCAGGTACTGTATGCCGGTCAGGTACTCGTACAGGTCCGGGTTGTCCGGCACGTAGGCGAGCATCCTCTTGCAGGCGATCGGCTCGCGCTTGATCGAGTGCCCGCCGACGAGTATGTCCCCCTCCTCGAAGTCCAGCACGCCCGCGATCGCGCGGATCGTCGTGGTCTTGCCGGCGCCGTTGTGGCCGATGAATCCGACGATGGAACCCGGCTCCACCGCGAGCGTCAGGCCGCTGACCGCGCGCTTCCCGCCCCTGTAGGTCTTTGAAAAATTCCGTATGTCGAGCATTGGGCATTCCCCCCTCGCCGCATATTGTAGCCGATTCCCGCGCTTCATGCAACAGGCGCCGTCCAAAAACCTCGTTAAAGCCGCTCAAATGACGAACCCCGAGGCTTTCGCCTCGGGGCAGGGAGTGCGCCGACCGGCTTAGCGGCCGAACTGCGCGTCGTTGTTGCCGGAATCCGTGGTCCACATCTCCAGCATGTTGATCGGGTCGTTGAAGTCCGCGATCCAGCCGTTGCGCGCGACGTCGTAGTGGCCGTCCTTGCGCTCGTTCAGGAACACGTCCCACTCGGAGGTCTTGATGGTCATCTCGATGCCGACGGCGGCGAGGTCCTGCTGCATGCACTGCGCGACACCCTCGTGGAGCGAGGTCGGGTTCGTCAGGTACTCGAACGACAGCGGGGTCTCCGCGGAGAGCATGCCGTTCTCGAACTTGTAGCCCGCGGTCTCGAGCAGCGCGATCGCGCCCTCGACGTCCGGCTCCAGCGCGTAGTAGCCCTCGGTCTCCGGCACGGGGTAGGTGTACTTCTCGTCGTTGACCTTGAACACGCCGCCGTTGCCGTCGAGCATGCCCGCCGGGATGAAGGAGCTGGCGAGCTGCTGGCCGGCCTGCGCGACCGTGTCGACGATGTACTGGCGGTCGAGCAGCAGGCCGATGGCCTTGCGGACGTTCGCGGCCTGCTCGACGTTCAGTCCCGCAAACAGCGGGCTCTTGACGTTGAAGATCATATAGTAGGTGCCCAGCTGGTTGACGATATAGAACTCGGGGTTCTGCTCCTCGAGCAGCGTCTTGATCGCGTCGGTCGGGACGGTGTCGATGAAGTCGAGGTTGCCGGCGTTGTAGGCGGCGTAGATGACGGCGTCGTCGGCGGAGAGCATGAACTCCAGCCGATCCATCGTCACGTTCTCGGCGTCAAAGTAGTTCGGGTTCTTGACGTAGACCATGCTCTCGTTGTGCTTCCACTCCTGGAGCACGTACGCGCCGCAGGAGACGAAGCCCGCGTCGGTGGCCCAGGCGCCCGCGTCGAGCACCTTGCCGTCGGCGTCCTTGAAGCCCGGCGCGGCCTCGACCGTCGCCTGGTGGACCGGGTAGAACGTCGGGAACGCGGCGAGATCGAGGAAGTACGCGCAGGGCGCGGCCAGCTCGACCGTCAGCTTCAGGCCGTCCTCGGAGGCGGAGACCTTCAGCGTGCCGTCCTCGTTCGCGGCGATGCCGCCGAGCATGTAGGCGTAGTCCGCGGCCGTCTCCGGATTGACCGCGCGGTTCCAGGAGTAGACGAAGTCGGCGGCGGTCAGCGGATCGCCGTTGGACCACTTGAGGCCCGCGCGCAGCGTGAACGTCCAGGTCAGGCCGTCCTCGGAGGTCTCATAGCTCTCGGCAAAGTGCGGCGAGAGCAGGCCCTCGGCGTTGTAGGTGTACAGGCCGCCGAAGCTGTTGGCCGCGAGGCAGGCGCCGTCCACGGAGGAGTTCAGCGCCGGGTCGAGGCGGTCCGGCTCGCTGGCGAGCTGTATGCGCAGCGTGTCCTTGTCGCCGAAGGTCGTGTGCATGAAGAACTTCGTGCCGTACAGGTTGGCGTAGAAGCCCTCGATGCCGTCCTTCTTCATGTACAGGTCGTTGTAGTAGAAGATCGGAACGAGCGCGCCGGTTCCCATCAGGATGTCCTCGGCCTTGTGCATCAGTTCCTCGCGGAGGGCGAAGTCCGTCTCGGCCTTGATCTGGGCGATCAGGGCGTTGTACTCCGTCCAGTCGGGCTCGGGGCTCACCGCGACCTTCGCGGCGGCCTCCGCCGCGGCGGCTTCCGCTGCGGCCTGCGCGGCGGCCTCCGCCGCGGCCGCCTCTTCCGCAATCCTCGCGGCCTCTTCCGCGGCTTGCGCGGCGGCCTCTTCCGCGGCCTGCGCGGCGGCCTTGGCGTCGGTCAGCTCGGTCGTCAGAGATTCGACCTTCACGTTCAAGTCGTTCACTTGCTTCTGCAGGTCGCCCTTCTGAACGGCGAACACCGCGGCGCACACGATCGCAACGATTGCGATAATGGCCACCAGAACGTTCCATTTCTTCATGATCTAACCCCCCCTGTCGATTTTTCTATATCCTAGCCGGTGAGTCCATCACGGCATAGATACCCTTTTCCGTGCGTTTGTACTCGCAATCTCCGCGACATTCCAGCAGGCGGCGAAGTGGCCGCTCGCGTACTCCACGAGCTCCGGGCGCTCCTGCTTGCACCGCTCGGTCGCGTAGCGGCAGCGCAGGCGGAACGAGCAGCCGCTGGGCATGTTGAGCGGGCTCGGCACATCTCCCTCGAGCGGAATCCGGCGCCGGCTGCGCGCGGCCTTCGGGTCCGGAACCGGGATCGCGGACAGCAGCGACTGCGTGTACGGGTGCAGCGGCCGGTCGTTCAGCTCGTCCGATTCGGCGGTCTCGACGATGCGGCCGAGGTACATGACCGCGATCCGGCGGCTCATGTGGTGGACGACGAGCAGGTCGTGCGCGATGAACAGGTACGCGATGCCGAGCTTCTGCTGCAGTTCCTCGAAGGTGTTGATGATCTGCGCCTGAATCGACACGTCCAGCGCCGAGACCGGCTCGTCGCAGACGATGAACTTCGGGTTGACCGCGAGCGCGCGCGCGATGCCGATGCGCTGGCGCTGGCCGCCGGAGAACTCGTGCGCGTAGCGGCGCGCGT
>JAAYZL010000197.1 GCA_012514855.1 Clostridiales bacterium | reverse complement strand
TGGCACGCGCCCGACAGGAACACTCCGACGGTCGGGCTCTCGACCGGGCGGAGCTTCGGGTGCGCCTCGGAGAAGAAGTCGTTCGTGTCCATCGACGCGGTCAGCATCGTCGCCAGCGCCCTGGCGCCCGGCTCCGGCTCGATCGCGGCCGCGAGCACGACCATGTCGGCGGGGATCAAAAGCTGCTCGTCGTTCAGGAGATCGCTCCCCTGCACCATCAGCTTGCCGCCTTCCCGCCACACCTTGCCGACCATGCCCTTGATGTACTCGACGCCGTACTGCTCGGCGGCGCGGCGGTAGAACTCGTCGAAGTTCTTGCCGGGCGTGCGCACGTCGATGTAGAACACGCGCACGCGGACGTCCGGGTACTTCTCGCGCACGAGCAGGGCGTGCTTCGCGGTGTACATGCAGCAGATCTTCGAGCAGTAGGTCTTGCCCTTTGGGGCATCCTCGGAGCAGCGCGAGCCGACGCACTGTATGAACACGATCTCCCGCGGGTGTTTGCCGTCGGACGGGCGCACGAGCCGGCCGCCTGTCGGCCCGGCGGCGTTCAGGATGCGCTCGAACTCGAGCGAGGTCAAAATGTCGGGGCTCGTCGAATAGGCGTATTCGTCGAATTTTTCGAGAGAGATCGGCCGGAAGCCCGTCGCGGCGACGATTGCGCCGTATTTGCGCTCGATCACCTCGTCCTGCTGCTGGTAGTCGATCGCGCCCGCGGAGCAGACCTTCTCGCACAGCCCGCACTTGCCGGTCCTGAGCTTGATGCACTGGCTCGCGTCGATCGTCGCGACGTTCGGGATCGCCTGCGCGAACGGGATGTAGATGGCGCTGCGGTTGTCGAGCCCCATGTTGAACTCGTTCTTGCCCTTTCTCGCCGGGCACTTCGCGACGCACTCGGCGCAGCCGGTGCACTTCGCGGCATCGACGTAGCGCGCCTTCTTGCGGATCGTCACGGTGAAGTTTCCGACGAAGCCCGCAACCTTCTCGACCTCGCTGTAGGTGAGCAGCTCGATGTTCGGGCTCTGCGCGGCTTCCACCATCTTCGGCGTCAGGATGCACGCCGAGCAGTCGAGCGTCGGAAAGGTCTTGTCGAGCTGCGCCATGCGCCCGCCGATCGTCGGCGATTTTTCCACGATATCGACCCGGTATCCGGCCTCGGCGACGTCGAGCGCCGTCTGGATGCCCGCGATGCCGCCGCCGATGACGAGCGCGCGCTTCGCGACCGGGCTCTCCCCGGCCGTAAGCGGCGCGTTTTTCAGCACCTTCGCGACCGCCGCGCGCGCGAGCGCGATCGCCTTGACGGTTCCGACCGCCTTGTCCTTGTGAATCCACGAGCACTGCTCGCGGATGTTCGCGATCTCCACCATGTACGGGTTGAGCCCGGCGCGCTCGGCGGCCTTTCGGAACGTCTGCTCGTGCATCCTGGGCGAGCAGGCGCACACGACGACGCCGGTCAGCGCGTGTTCTTTGACGGCGTCGATGAGCTTCTGCTGGCCGACTTCTGAGCACATGTATTGATAATCCGCGGCGTATCGGACGCCCGGCTCATTTCTCATCGCATCGGCAACCGCGCCCACGTCGACCGTGGCTGCGATGTTGGTTCCGCACCAACAGACGAATACGCCGACTCTCTGCATGGTCGCTTCTCCTTGAGATTACTTTCCGTACTTGCGCAGCGCCGCGACGATCGCCTGCTGCGGAAGCTCCGGGTCGAGTTTTGGGGGGATGTCGTCCGGGGCCATGTGGTTCTGCCCCTGTTTGCGGATGACGAGCAGCCGGACGGCCTCGACGAGCTTCGCCGGCTCGACGTTTCGCGGGCAGCGCTCGACGCACGCCATGCACGCGAGGCAGCGATACGGCGACTCAGAGCGCATGAGAGGCTCTATGTCGCCCTTCTCGACCATCGCGACGATCTGGTGCGGGCGGTATTCCATCTCGGCATACGCCGGGCAGGTTCCCGAGCACTTGCCGCACTTCATGCACTTGCGCGGGTTTACGCCGCTGATCTCGGCGACGGCGTCCCGGAGATTTTCCCTGTTCATGCTCCCTCCCCGAGGCCCAGCGCCTCCGCCAGCAATTCGGTGATATACCTGACCGGAATCCCGCCCGCGCTGTTTTTGAGGTTAAATAGGCACAGCGGGCACGCGGTCACGATCGTCTCCGCGCCGCCGTCCACGGCGGACCGGACGATCTTCCGGGCGCTTTTCTCCGCCTGCGCGCGGTCCTCGAGCGCCACGTACGCCCCGCAGCACTCGTTGCGCTGGCCGTAGAAAACCGGCTCCGCGCCGAGAGTGAGTATGAAGTCCTCGAGCACGCGCGGGTTCTCCGGGTCGTCGAAGGCCATGACCGGGGAGGGCCGAAGCAGCAGGCAGCCGTAGTAGCCGGCGATTTTGCGGCCCTTCAGCGGGTTCGCGATCCTCTTTTTGACCTCGTCGAAGCCGATTTCGTCCCGCAGGAGCTCGAGGTAGTGGATCACCCTCGCCTCGCCCGCGTACGGAACGGCGGGGTCGAGGTAGTTGTCGACCTTCATGCGGAAGTTCGCGTCCGTCTTGAGCGCCTCGTTCGTCTGTTTGAGCACGTTGTGGCAGGCGGAGCAGACGGTCACGAGCGTTTGCCCCGCGTCCCGCGCCGACATCAGCGCGCGCACGGCGGACAGCCGCGTCGCGATCTCGTCCCTCGCCATCGGATAGACCGCGCCGCAGCACTGCCACGCGGGAAGCTCCTCGAGCTCGACGCCGAGCGCAACGGCCGACAGCCGGGCATACCGGTCGAGCTCCTTCGCCTTCGTCTTCAGCGTGCAGCCCGGATAGTACGAATAGCGCATGCAGAACGCTCCTTTGGGTTGGATTTCAGACCATCCGCTCGGGGTGGAACACCTCGTCGAACCGCTCGGCGGTGAGGAACCCCAGCGCCACGCACGCCTCTTTCAGCGAGATGTTCTCCGCGTGCGCCTTTTTGACGGTCTTCGCGGCGTTGTCGTAGCCGATGTACGGGTTCAGTGCGGTCGCCAGCATCAGCGAGTTGCGCAGGTTCGCGCGCATCCTCTCGCGGTTCGCCGCGATGCCGGACGCGCAGTGCCCGTCGAAGGACACCATCGCATCGGAGAGCAGCCGGACGGACTGCAGGAAGTTGTAGATCAAGACCGGCATGAACACGTTCAGCTCGAAGTTCCCCTGCGACGCGGCGATGCCGACCGCGACGTCGTTCGCCATCACCTGCACCGCGACCATCGTCAGCGCCTCGCACTGCGTCGGGTTGACCTTGCCGGGCATGATCGACGAGCCGGGCTCGTTCTCGGGGATCGAAATCTCGCCGAGGCCGCAGCGCGGGCCGGACGCGAGCCAGCGCACGTCGTTCGCGATCTTCATCAGGTTCGCGGCGAGCGCCTTCAGCGCCCCGTGCGCGAACGCGAGCTCGTCCTTCGACGTCAGCGCGTGAAACTTGTTCCCGGCGGTGACGAACGGCTTTCCGGTCAATTCCGCGACGGCGTCCGCGACCGCTTCGCCGAAGCCGACCGGGGCGTTGAGCCCCGTGCCGACGGCGGTTCCGCCGAGCGCGAGCTCGAGAAGCCCCGGAAGCGACGCCAGGATCATGCCGCGCGCCTTTTCGAGCATGTTGCGCCAGCCGCTGATCTCCTGCGAGAACCGGATCGGCGTCGCGTCCTGCAGATGCGTGCGGCCGCTCTTGACGATATCCTCATTCTCGGCTTCGAGCCTGCAAAATGTCCGGAGCAATTGGTCGAGCGCCGGCAGCAGCTTTTCCTCGATCCCGAGCACCGCGGCGATGTGCATCGCGGTCGGGAACGTGTCGTTCGAGCTCTGCGACATGTTGATGTCGTCGTTCGGGTGCAGCAATTTCTCGCCCGCGAGCTCGTTTCCGCGGTTGGCGATGACCTCGTTCGCGTTCATGTTCGACTGCGTGCCGCTGCCCGTCTGCCAGACGACGAGCGGGAAGTGGCCGTTGAGCTCTCCGGAGATCACCTCGTCGCATGCCTTTGCGATGATTTCAAGCCTGCGCGCGTCCATCTTCTCCGGCTTCAGCCGGCGGTTCGCGATCGCCGCCGCCTTCTTGAGGACGCCGAACGCGTGCGTGATCTCGCGCGGCATGACCTCCGTGCCGATCCGGAAATTTTCGTGGCTGCGCTCGGTCTGCGCGCCCCAGTAGCGGTCTGCGGGGACCCGTACCTCGCCCATCGAGTCGCGTTCGACGCGGTATTCCATGCTTTTTCCCTCCGGTCAGATTTCGAGGCTCGCGATGACCTTCTTCAAGGCGTTCGCGCTGATGTGCAGCTTCTCGACCTCGGCGTCGGTCAGCCTCGGGAGAATCCGCCCGCGGATCTCGCCGTCGCCGATCATCGTCGGCAGGCTCAGGCACACGTCCGAGATGCCGTACTCGCCGCGGAGCATCGTCGACACCGACGACACCGCGTTGACCGAGCCGAACAGGCAGTCGCAGATGCCGCACACCGACATCGCGATCGCGTAATAGGTCGCGCCCTTGCGCTGGATGATGCTCGAGCCGGACGTGCGCATGTAGCTCTCGATCTCGTCGAAGTCGAGGTCGGTCATCGCGCCGTGGCGGAGCTTGATCAGATCCCTGTAGTCGAGCAGGTTGATCGTCGACACCTGCGCGATCGACCACGGGATGAACGCGGTGTCGCCGTGCTCGCCGAACACATAGGCGTGCACGTTCTTCTCGCTGACGTTCAGGTACTCCGCGAGCCGCGAGCGCAGCCGCGACGTGTCGAGCAGCGTCCCGCTGCCGATGATCCGCTCGGCGGGGATGTCGGTGACCCTGTGGAACGCGTAGGTCAGCACGTCGACCGGGTTGCTGACGATGACGTAGGTCGCCTCCGGCGCGTACTTCGTGATCTCGGGCGCGATCTCCTTCAAGACGTTGACGTTCGTCTGCGCGAGGTCCATGCGCGTCTGGCCGGGCTTTCGCGGGATGCCGGAGGTGATGATGACGATGTCGGAGCCTGCGGCGTCCCTGTAACTGCCCGCGTAGACCGACACCGGCTGCGCCGCCAGCGGCGCGCCCTGCCGGATGTCCATCGCCTCTCCGAGGGCCTTCGATTCGTTGATGTCGATCAATACGACCTCGTCTGCGGTGTGCTTGACGGACATCATGAAGGCGATCGTGGAACCCACGTTGCCCGCCCCGATCACGGTGATCTTGGTCTTCATAGCGTTTATTCCCTTCCCTCTTGCGCGCTCTCTGCCCACGCTCATTATACCAGGGCGGCGGCGGACCGGGAAATAGAAATCCGGCATGAGGGCATACCCATACCGATATTGTATTTTAAACTCCGCTTTCGGGTCAAGCGGAGTTTCCGTTAACCGGCTCCCTCCGCGCGGCGCTGCGGCCCCTTCCGCGGCCGGGGCATATGGAGCGGGAGCATATCGGTATGCCAAACCCGATATACTCCCGCGAAGTTTTTACACTGGAGGGCGGCCCCGCCTCACAACACGCTCGCGAGGAACTCCCTGAGCCGGGGATGCTTCGGGTTGACGAGCACGTCGCCCGGCGGCCCCTCCTCGGCGATCACGCCGTTGTCCATGAACACGACGTTGTCGGCGACGGTTCTGGCAAAGCCCATCTCGTGCGTCACGACGAGCATCGTCAGCCCGCTCTTGGCCAGATCCTGCATGACGGCGAGCACCTCGCCGACCATCTCCGGGTCGAGCGACGAGGTCGGCTCGTCGAACAGCAGCACCTCGGGGTCCATCGAGAGAGCGCGCGCGATCGCCACGCGCTGCTTCTGCCCGCCGGAGAGCTGCCTGGGCTTCGCGCCTGTGTAGCGCTCCATGCCGACCTTCTTAAGGTACTTCATCGCGTTCTGCTCGCTCTCGGCGGCGCTTCTCCCGAGCACCTTCATCTGCCCCACCATGCAGTTTTTCAGCACCGTCATGTTGTTGAACAGGTTGAACTGCTGGAAGATCATGCCGACGCGCGCGTTGTACTGCGCGAGCGACAGCGCGCCCGACTGTATGTCCTTGCCGTGGAAGCGGATTTCGCCGGCGTCGGGGAGCTCGAGCAGGTTGATGCAGCGAAGCAGCGTGCTCTTTCCGGAGCCGGACGAGCCGATGATGCAGGTTACCTCGCCCTTCCTCGCGGCAAAGTCGATGTCCATGAGCACCGGGTTGTTCCCGAACGACTTTCGCAGGTGGATGACCTCGATGACGCTTTCCATCCGCTAGTCCTCCTTCCTGACGGGGATCGCCGCGCGGCTGTCGGACTGCGAGCCGTGGATCGTGTAGTTCTCCGGCCCGTCCATCTTCTTCTCGATAAAGCGCAGAAGCCTGGTGACGGTGAACGTAAGCGCGAGGTAGATCAGCGCGATGATGAAGTAGACCTCGAAGTACTTGTAATAGGTGCCGGTGGCCGACTTTCCCTGGAAGAACAGCTCCGTGACCGAGATGACGTTCAAGACGCTCGAGTCCTTGATGTTGACGACGAACTCGTTGCCGATCGAGGGCATGATGTTTCGGATCGCCTGCGGGAGCACGACCGAGGTCATCGTCTGCCAGTGCGTCATGCCGAT
>JAAYZL010000196.1 GCA_012514855.1 Clostridiales bacterium | reverse complement strand
CAAACAAAAGGGAGGGGGATTTCGGATGGCAATCAAACTCGCGCTGCTCCTCGTGTTCTTCGCAATCACCGTGGCCATCGGACTCTACTGCCGCAAGCACGCGACCAATGTCAGCAGCTTCGTGCTCGGAGGGCGCGCGGTCGGCGCGTGGCTGACGGCGTTCGCCTACGGCACGTCGTATTTCTCCGCGGTCATCTTCGTGGGCTACGCCGGGCAGTTCGGCTGGAAGTACGGCGTCGCGGCGACGTGGATCGGGCTCGGGAACGCGTTTCTCGGCTCGATGCTCGCGTGGATGGTGCTGGGACGCCGGACGCGGCTCATGACCCAGCAACTCAAGAGCGCCACGATGCCGGAGTTCTTCGGCAGGCGCTACGGCTCGAAGGCGCTGAAGCTCGGCGCGTCGGCGATCGTGTTCATCTTCCTGATTCCCTACACGGCCTCGCTGTACAACGGCCTGTCGCGGCTGTTCGCGATGGCGTTCAACATCGACTACACGGTCTGCATCGCGCTGATGGCGGGGCTCACGGCCGTCTACGTCGTCGCGGGCGGGTACATGGCGACGGCCATCAACGACTTCGTGCAGGGCATCATCATGCTCGGCGGCATCGTGGCGGTCGTGCTCGCGGTGCTCAACCAGAACGGCGGGCTCGCGCAGGCGATGGCCTCGCTCTCGCAGGTGCAGGACCCCGCGGTGTCGTCGGCGCCGGGCGCGTTCACGTCGCTGTTCGGGCCGAAGCCGATTGAGTTGCTCGGCGTCGTGATCCTGACGTCGCTTGGCACCTGGGGACTTCCGCAGATGGTGCAGAAGTTCTACGCGATCAAGTCCGAGAAGCAGATCTTCAAGGGGACCGTGATCTCGACGGTGTTCGCGGTCGTCATCGCCGGCGGATGCTACTTCCTCGGCGGGTTCGGGAGGCTGTACGGCGACCGCATCGACGTAGCCGCCAGCGGCTTCGACTCGATCATCCCGACGATGATGGCGAACTTCTCGCCGCTTCTGATCGGCATCGTCGTGGTGCTGGTTCTCTCGGCGTCGATGTCCACGCTCTCGGCGCTCGTGCTCGCGTCCAGCTCGACGTTGACGCTCGACTTCATCAAGGGCACGATCGTCAAGAAGATGGACGAGAAAAAGCAGGTGCTCGTGATGCGCGTGCTGATTTTGGTGTTCATCGCGATTTCCGTCGTCATCGCGATCTTCCAGTACCGGGCGAACGTAACCTTCATCGCGCAGCTGATGGGCGTCTCGTGGGGCGCGCTGGCCGGCTCGTTCCTGGCGCCGTTCCTGTACGGGCTGTACTGGAGGCGCGCGAACCGCGCGGGCGTCTGGGCGAGCTTCATCTTCGGCGCGGGCATCATGCTTCTGAACCTGCTGGCGAGGCCGTCCTTCCCGCCGCTTCTGCAGTCGCCGATCAACTGCGGCGCGTTCGCGATGCTCGCCGGGCTCGTGATCGTCCCGGTCGTCAGCGCCCTGACGAAGCCCATCGAGCGGCACCTCGTCGACGACGCGTTCGAGTGCTACCGGGGCAAGATCGACGCGCCGGTCAGAAAGGCCGCCTGACGCAAAAAAAAGCGCTTCCCGGCGTTTCGGCCCGGGAAGCGCTTTTTCATTTGTCCGGGAGTTGGACGACGGTTCCGGATTCAAGCGATTTCGGGACGTCGATCAGCCGCTGGTTCCTCGATCCGCGGAACCGGAGCGACAGGCTGCGCTCCGCGAGTACGAAGCGGCCGTCGACGAGCACGTCGACCTTCGAGAGCAGCGCGCGCATCGCGGGATTTCTCTGGATTTCCTCGTATGTATAGCCGCTGTACGCCCAGACGTTGAGCCCCGCTTCGCGCGCGGCCT
>JAAYZL010000195.1 GCA_012514855.1 Clostridiales bacterium | reverse complement strand
AGGCGGACGAATCGTTAACATTCGACAGTCCTTGACTTTCCGCGCGCGTTCTGGTATAATCACGGTCGGCAAGAATGAAGCCATCCCGGGGCATCCGCCCGGAATGGCGATTTGTTTTGCCGCGATTGGATACCAACTCCAAATATAAATGCGTCGATGCGGCGGTTCTTTTCGCGCGGGGCTGTGTCGCTCTCCGCTCAACGTAGGGCCCCGGCTACGCCTCGCTCCGGCTCCGTGCCCCGCATCGAAAACTCCTCGCCGCCTCTGAACGCATTGATATTTTACGTTGGTATAAGGAGCGTGAAACCCATGCATCATCCCTATGACGCGATCGTCGTCGGCGCGGGCCCGGCGGGCATATTCACCGCGCTCGAGCTGACCGAAAAGATGCCCGGCGCGAAGGTGCTCTTGATCGACGCGGGCCTGCACATCGACCGGCGCGTGTGCCCGGCGCGGAAACTCCATAAGTGCGTGCACTGCGACCCCTGCAACATCATGAGCGGCTGGGCCGGCGCGGGCGCGTTTTCCGACGGCAAGCTGTCGCTTTCGGAGGACGTCGGCGGCCACATCGTCGACTATCTGCCGCGCGACGAGGTCAGGAGCCTGATCGCCTACGCGGACTCGGTCTACCTCAAACACGGCGCGCCCGAGACCGTGCACGGCTTAAACGACCCGAAGGTCGACGAGATCAAGTATGCCTGCTCGCGGCACAACATACAATTGATCGCCTGCCCGGTCCGGCATCTCGGCACAGAGCACGCGTTCGACGTGCTCCGCGACATGTACGCGACGCTCTCGAAGCGCCCCGGCTTCGAGTTCCGCGAGCGCACCGTCGCCGAGGGGCTGCTCATCGAGGACGGCCACGTCGCGGGCGTCTATATGAAGGGCGCGGACGGGCGGGACGTGCTCGAGCGCGCGCGCTTCGTCGTCGCGGCTCCCGGTCGGGGAGGGGCCGCGTGGCTGTCCGAAATGGCGCGCGAGAACAACATCGAGACGCACAACAACGAGGTCGACATAGGCGCGCGCATCGAGGTGCCGAACTCCGTCATGGACCACCTGACCGAGCACCTCTACGAGGCGAAGATGGTCTATTACTCCGACACCTTCGAGAACCGCGTGCGCACGTTCTGCATGAATCCCGGCGGGCTCGTCAGCGAGGAGCACTACGAGGGCGGCTTAGCCGTCGTCAACGGCCACAGCTACGCCGACCAGAAACTGCGCACGAAGAACACGAATTTCGCGATGCTGGTGTCCACGCGCTTCACCGAGCCGTTCAACCAGCCGATCGAGTACGGCCGCTACATCGCGCAGCTCGGAAATATGCTGACCGGCGGCGGCGTCATGGTGCAGCGGCTGGGCGACCTCTTGAAGGGCCGCAGGACCGACGCGTCGCGGCTCGCGAAGTCGACGACGGTTCCGACGCTCGAGACCGCGGTGCCGGGCGACCTGTCGTTCGTGCTTCCGCACAGGCATCTGACGAGCATCATCGAGGCGCTGCGCGCGTT
>JAAYZL010000194.1 GCA_012514855.1 Clostridiales bacterium | reverse complement strand
CACCGCCCTTCCGATAAGGCATTGCGGAAGTAACCGCGTATAAAGCATTATAGCACAGTTTTGTCGAAAGATCAAATGTTTTCGGTGCGTTGAACAAAAACTCTAACGCATGTTCGAAAGATCATCAGGATCGGAAGCGCGACGAGCATGCCGAGAATGCCCTTGAAGGAGCCGCCGACGAACACCGCGATCAGCACCGCGGCCGGGCTCAGGCCGGTGATGTTCCCCATGATGCGCGGCGCGATGATCATGTTGTCGATCTGCTGGACGACGACGAGCGCGATCCCGGCGAACAGCGCGGTCTGCCAGCCCGAGGTCAGCGCGGCCGCGACCGCCGGGATGGAGCCGAGCACCGGGCCGAAGTACGGGATCAGGTTCAGTATGCCGGCCACGATCCCCAAAATGAGCGACGAGCGCACGCCCGCGAGCCACAGCCCGAGCGAGGTCATCGCCGCGACCGCGAGCGTGATCGTCGCCTGCCCGCGCAAATACAGTCGCAGCTCGCGCCGGACGGCGTTGCCCATCTTGACGGCGAGCGCGCGGTGCCGCGGCGGGATCAGAAGCTCGAGCCGGAGCAAGAGCCACTCCCGGTCGATCAGGAAGAACACGCCGAGCACCGCGACCATCGTGATCTGCGTGAACAGGTTCGCGATGTTGCCGGCGAGGGTCACCGTGCCGGACGCGACGCGCATCAGGTTTCCGCCCAGTTCCGACAGGTCGAACTTCGGGAGCTCCAGCGCGCCGAGCCCGTTCGCCTCCGTCCACGCGCTCAAGCGGGCGACGAGGCCGCGCAGCGCGTCCAGGGACGCCGGAAGCGCGAGCGCCAGGTCGGTCGCCTGCTGAATCAGCGGCGGGACGAGCAGATACACGATCAGCGCCAGGGCGACGACCGCGGCGAGCAGGCTCAGCACCGCCGAGACCGGCCGGCGCAGAAACCGCTCGAGGCGCCGGGCCAGGGGCTCCAGCAAAAACGCGAGCGCCGCGCCGCCCAGCACCAATAAAATCGCCGGGGCGATCGAGCGTCCCAAAAGCACGACGGCCGCCGCGCCTGCCGCGAGGGCAAGCGCGGGCTTCAGCCACGTCGGTTGTGCGGGCTTTCCCATCAGCGTCCGAACAGATCGTCGGCCCGCCTAGCCACTTTGTTGCTTATTCGCTGCGCCTGCTGGTACCATTTGCGCTCCGTCCTCCAGTTCATGATGCCGAAGACCGTCGCCGCCGCGCCGCCCAGTACCGCGCCGGTAATCAGGCCCTTGATCATTCCGCCTCTCATAGAAGTCTCCCTCCCTTATCTTCGTGTCGACGATGACCTCGCCGTCGGCAAGGCTCGCCTGAAAACGACGGATTTTCAACCTTCCGCGGAACAGGTCGTCGAAGACGCCGGTGGAGACGATCAGGGAACAGATTTGAAAACTCATGTCGTCCACCGTCGCCCCGACGACCGCGCCGAGCCTCGCGCCGTCGGTGGTTACCGCGCGCCTGAACAGCGGGCGCTCGCGCATGCGCAGGCGCTTCCCGGGCGAATCAACCGTTACCGAAACCTCACCCAAGACCTGTATCGCATCCGTCGGGACAAACCGCGTTCCGGACAGTCCGGCGTCGACCCAAAGCCCCTCCATCAGCATGAAGTCCTCGGAAACCGACGCCTGTACGACGCGGCCGAGCTTCCTGCCGGAGAGCACCACCGGAAGGCCGTTCAGCGACCGAAGATTTTTTTCCATGGCCTCACGCTCCGGTTGAAAATCCGTCGAGCGTATTTTGTGCCGCAACGCGCAAAGTATGACTGGAAAATTGCGCATGCCGTTATTGTGTGCTATAATGTAGCAAGCGGCCCAAGCGCGCTGCGTTTCGCGAAGACGGAATTTTGCCATGAATTTGACAAGGAAAGATGCTATCCTTTTTCCACCAACACCAAAGGAGGAGGCTCGAATGGAGGAATACCGCTCGGGGTACAAAATACTCGTGGCGGACGACGACATCAACGTCCACCAGTCGCTCAATACGTATTTCCGCAGGGAAGGCTACCAGATGATCTCGGCCTACGACGGGCAGGAGGCGATCGAGCACGCGCGCAAGGCGCGGCCGGACATCGTGCTGCTCGACATCATGATGCCCAAGATGGACGGATTGATGGTCTGCCGCGAGATTCGCAAGGAGACGAATCTGCCGATCATCATGCTGACGGCGAAGGGCGAGGAGTTCGACAAGCTGCTCGGCCTCGAATTGGGCGCGGACGACTACATCACAAAGCCGTTCAGCCCCCGGGAAGTGCTCGCGCGCGTCAAGGCGGTCTTGCGCCGGATGCACGAGATGAAGGACTCGGGGAAGGCTTCGCATCTCGTCGTCGAAAACCTCGACATAGACATGAGCGCGTTTACGGTGAAGCTCGGCGGAAAGCTCGTGCCCTGCACGCCCAAGGAGATCGAGATCATCTGGACGCTCGCGAACAACCCCGGCATGGTGTTTAGCCGCGAGCATCTGCTGCAGAGCATCTGGGGCTACGACTTCCTGGGCGACACGCGCGCCGTCGACAGCCACATCAAGCGCATCCGCGCGAAGCTCTGCCAGGAGGGCAACGGCTGGGACATCAAGACCGTGTGGGGCGTGGGCTACCGCTTTGAGATCGGGGAATGACGAATGGCCGAGAGATGGCGCTACCGGTCGTGGACGATCGGGGCGAAGACGCTGATCAGCCACGCGGCGCTGGCGCTGTTCGCGATCGTGTTCGCGTGCGTGCTGGCCTACGCGCTGAGCTTCCGCTTCGTGCAGGACAAGGCGATCGAGGGGCTCGTCCGGCAGGCCGAGTACATCGCCTCCTATGAGGTGCAGAAGGGGCCGGAGCTCATGCTGCCCGACAAGCGGACGATCGACCAGTTTCAGAACCTGACGAGCTCGATGGTGCTCTACGTCAACCGCAGCTTCGTCCTGACGCACATCGGGACGCGGGACGACGCGCCGCCCGGCGGCGGGGAACTCACCCGCACCGAGATCATCAGCGCGATCGACCAGCAGTTCGTCTCGCGGATGTTCAGCGGCGAGACGGTCGCCGACATCCGCCAGTTCGAGTTCGCGTCGGGCGTGATCCTGTTCGCCGGCACGCCGGTCCGCAACGCCGAGGGCCGGGTCGTCGGCGGCGTGATCCTCGCGCAGCCGGTCGCGCAGATCCGCAGCCTCACGAAGTTTCTGCAGATGCTGCTCATCATGACGGCGCTCGTCACGGTGATGTTCGCGGTCGCGGTCGCGCTGAAGCTCACGCAGGTGCTGACAAACCCGATCCGGAGATTGACGCAGGTCGCCCGGCGCATCGCGGAGGGCGAGCTCGACGCGCACATCTCGATCCCGAACCACGACGAATTGGGCGAGCTCGGAAATACGCTGAACACGCTCTCCGCGCGGCTCTCGGACGTCATCCGGCGGCTGCGCGAGGAGCGCGACAAGCTGGAATTGATCATCGGCTCGATCGGCGAGGGCATCATCGCCGTGAACGCGAAGCTCGAGGGCGTGCACCGGAACGAGGCGTTTTGGGGGCTGATGGAGGTCGGGAACCCCGATCACCCCGGCGCCGAGGATACCGACGGCTTCCGCGCGCTTTCAAAGCTGCTCGAGGAGTGCGTGCGCTCCGGCGAGCGGCTTCGCGCCGGCTGGCAGAGCCCGTCGGGGCGGAAGATCGCCGCGACCGCGTCGCCGCTGTTTGACGAGAAGGGCTTGGCGACCGGCGCGGTGTGCCTGATTCAGGACGTCAGCGAGTCCGAGCGGCTGGAGCAGCTCCGGCGAGACTACGTGGCGAACATCTCGCACGAGCTCCGGACGCCCCTGACCGGCATCCGCGGCATGGTGGAGCCGCTGATGGACGGCTATATCGACACCGACGAGGAGCGCGCGGAGTGCTACCGCGTCATCTATCAGGAGACGCTCAGGCTCGAAAAGCTCGTGCGCGAGATGCTCGACATGTCGCGGCTGCAGGACGGCCGGGTCGCGCTCGAGATGGAGGAGCTGGAGCTTCGGGGCATCGTCGACGCGGCCGTCCGGAGGATGAAGAACATGGCCGACGGCGCCGGCGTCGCGCTCTCGGCCGACACCGGGAGCTCCGCGCTCACGTGCATCGGCAACGAGGACAGGATTTTGCAGGTGCTGATCATCTTCATCGACAACGCGCTCAGCTTCACGCCCGCGGGCGGCAGCGTCACCGTCTATGCGCAGGACGAGCCGGACCAAGTGCGCGTCGGCGTCGTCGACACCGGCGTCGGCATCGAGCCGAAGGACCTGCCGTTCATCTGGGAGCGCTTCTACAAGGCCGACAAGAGCCGCATGCGCACCTCCGGCACCGGGCTCGGCCTCGCGGTCGCGAAGCTCGTGGTGGAGTTGATGGGCGGCGAGATCGGCGTCAACGCGAAAAGGGACGAGGGCTCGGAGTTCTTCTTCACGCTGAAGAAGTCCGCGTAAGGGGTCAGTTCAACAGATAATCGGAGAGTTTCCCGGCGTCGTCGAAGCGCAGTTGGGGGATTTCCGGCATCTCGGACGGCCTGCGGAAGCCCCACGACACCCACGCGAACATGACGCCCGCGTTTTTCGCGGTCTCTTGGTCGACGGAGCTGTCGCCTATGTACACGGCGCCGCTTTTTTTTGCGCCAACCGCGGCAAGAAGGTATTCGACCCCGGCCGGCGACGGCTTTTTCGGGACGGCTGCGGATTCGCCGACCGCGGCGTCGTACAGCCCGGAAAAATGCGCCTCGCAGAGAAGCCGCACGGCCGGGTCATACTTGTTGGAGTTGACGCAGATTTTGACGCCCGCGGCGCGCAGTTTTTCAAGGAGTTCCATGATTCCGGGGTACGGATGCGTCTTGACGTTGAGCGCATTGTCGTAGCGGCTGCGGAAGTCGGCGGCGATCTCCCCGATCTCGGACGCGGGCGTGCCTTCCGGAACCGCGCGCTCGATCAGCTTCATGATGCCGTTTCCGACGAACAGCCGCACCTCGTCGAGGGAGCGCGGCGAGTGCCCGCGATTCGCGAGCGCTCTGTTGACGGCGTCCCGCAAATCCTCCAGCGTGTCAAGAAGCGTTCCGTCCAGGTCGAAAATCACGCAATTGTGTTTCATCGCGGGCATCCTCCGTCCATAATAGGATGGTATTATTGTACCGGTTTTCCGCGTGCTCTGCCGGGCGGATTCGGTTAGCTTTCGGTTATCGCAGGTTGCAAACGCGGGGCGCGTGTGGTAAAATAATGCAATGGGGAGGGATGCGGTTTATGCAGCCGTTCGGCGCGCTCGCGGACGTGTACGACGCCATGATGGACGATTTCGATTATCCGAAATGGGCAGAGTATTACCGGGCGCTGCTCGGCCGCGCGGGCGTTTTTCCGGGGACGATCTACGACGCGGGCTGCGGAACCGGCTCGATGGCGCTCGAGTTTGCGCGGCTCGGCGCGCGCGTGACCGGCGCGGACCTCTCCGGCGCGATGCTCAGGCGCGCGGGCGAGAAGTTCCGGGCGGCCGGGGAGAGCGCGATGCTCGTGTGCCAGGACATGTGCGAGCTGTCCGTCCCGAGGCCGGTCGACGCGGTCGTCTCGGTCTGCGACGGCGTGAACTACCTCTTGACCGAGGCCCGGCTCCGCGCGTTCTTCCGGGCGGCGCGCGCGGCGATACGGCCCGGCGGCGCGCTGGCGTTCGACATCTCGTCGAGGCACAAGCTGGAGAAGCGCCTCGGGAACGCCTTTTTAGGCGAGGAGCGCGAGGATATCGCCTATTTGTGGGAAAACCGGCTCGACGCGCAGAGGCATTTGGTGAAGATGGACGTGACGTTCTTCGTGCGCGAGGCGGACGGCCGCTACCGGCGGTTTCAGGAAAGGCACGCGCAGCGCGCGCACAGCGGGGAAGAGCTGGTCGAGCTGCTCGGCGAAGAGGGCTTTTCGGGGATAGAGGTATTCGGCGACCGGACGTTCGCGCCTCCGGCCGACGACGAAGAGCGCCTGCACTTTCTGGCGCGGAGGGCATAAGGAGAAGCGGATGGGCGACGGAATGCTTCACATATCGCTGATGGGCGGACAGGCGCGGGCGCTCTTGATCGAGGGCACGCAGATGGTGGAAAAGGCGCGCGCGCTGCACGGGCTTTCCAGGACGGCGGCCGCGGCGCTCGGACGGACGCTGATGGCGGCCTCGATGCTGGGCACGATGCAGAAGGGCGCGCTCGAGAGCGTGACGGTCTCGATCAAGGGCGGCGGCCCGATCGGGACGGTGCTCGCGGTCGCAAGGAGCGACGGCTCGGTCAAGGGCTACGTCGAGAACCCGGGCGTAGAGCTTCCGCGCGCGGGGGAGAAGCTGCCGGTCGGCGCGGCGGTCGGGAAAAACGGCAAGCTGACCGTCGTCAAGGATTTGGGGCTCAAGGAGCCGTACGTCGGGCAGGTGAACCTCGCGTCCGGGGAGATCGCGGAGGACTTCGCGACGTACTTCACGGCCTCCGAGCAGGTGCCGTCGCTCGTCGCGCTCGGCGTGCTCGTGGGCGACAGGGTCGAGGCCGCGGGCGGGCTGATCGTGCAATTGATGCCCGGCGCGGGCGAGAGCGCCGTCCGCTCGCTCGAAACGAGCGCCGGCATGTTCGCGGACATCTCGGCGACGATCGGCGAGTACCATTTGACAGGCGCGGTTCGGCAGCTGCTCGGGCACCTCGAGCCGGAGGTCTTGAAGGAGATTCGCCCGGCGTACCGCTGCGACTGCTCCAAAGAGCGCGTGGAGCGCGCGCTGATCTCGATCGGGCGCGAGGAATTGGACGACATGATACGAGAGCGGCACGGCGCGGAGGTGAACTGCCACTTCTGCGACCGGCGCTACCGCTTCACGGAGGAGGAGCTGAAGGCCCTCCTGGAATATGCATTGAATCGGAGGAGCGAATGAACTTTGACCCGAAGGTCGTGCCCTTTGACAGGAGCGCGGCATACGTGCACCACCGCGCGATGAAGAACCGGCGCGACAACAACGTCGTGGACGCGCTGGAGCTTCT
>JAAYZL010000193.1 GCA_012514855.1 Clostridiales bacterium | reverse complement strand
TCTTGACGCTCGCCTGCGTGCCGACCGGCATGAACACCGGCGTCTCGATGGCGCCGTGCGGCGTGTGCAGCCGCCCCCTTCGCGCGCCGGTCTGGCGGCAGGTGTGCAGAAGCTCGAATTCAAAGGGCGTCGGCAAGGGCTCGTCCTCCGTATTTGGGAAAATATGCCGGGCGAAAAAAACCGGCGACCCGCATGCGCCGGTCGCCGAAGAGAGTGGGCGGGGTCGTCACCGCGCGCGGCGGAGCTTCCACAGAAGCGCCAGCCCGGAGAGCGCGAGCGCCGCGAACGCGAAGCCGACCGGAAGCGACGAATCCCCGGACTTCGGAACCGTCTGGTCGATGACGCGCGCCGCGATGTCCATGCTCAGAAGCATCCTTCCGTCCTCGCCGAACGCGTCGAGCCTGTACACGCCCGCGTCCTCCACCACGGCGTCGACGATGTTGTAAACGCGCTGGTTCGCCCCCTGAATCATCTGGTCGTCAAAGTACCACTGGTAGCTCGCGGGTGAAACTCCTTCGACATTGACCTCCATCGACAGGTCCTCGCCGACGTTTACCACGGCGTCCTGCGTCATCCTCGAGACGCGCATGACCACCGTCGTCGAGATAACCCCCTCCGCAAGGGCCGAACCGATCAGCAGCAGAAGCGCCAGCATCGCGGCGAGGCATACCGTCCTTCTCTTCACGCACGTCTACTCCTTCCACGGATGCCTACGGCACCCGCATCCTGCACATATTGTATACCAGATGCGCCGAAATTTCAACACCCTTTCGCAAATTTGGACCAATTCGACAACGATAAGTAATTATTTGGAAATTTAGATAATACTATTACAATATATATTCCTGTTCCGTAATAGATAATCCCCAAAATCCGACAGCGCTTTACAGCCGATGCCGGGAGATGCTATAATTCGGACGGGGATTTGTATTTTGGCGGAGGTTTCCATGGGCGGACTGCTTCTGTTGCTGGGCTTCGAGGCCGCGGGCTGCGTCGCGGCGGACGCGCTTTTTCCGCGCAAAAGCCGCCTGATCCGGCTGTGGCTCGGGCTGACGGCGGGACTGCTCATGATGATGTGGCTCCCGTCGCTGTTTGCCTACGCGCTCCGCTTTACGCAGGTCGCGCAGCTTCTCGCGCTCGCGCTCGCGTTCGTCCTGGCGGCGCTTCTTCGGCTGTTCCCCTCCCAAAATCGCGCGGCGGTCCGGCCCCCGGAGCGGTTCTGCGCAGACATGCCCGCGTGGCTGCCCATCGCGCTCGTCGCGCCGCTCCTATTGTTGTCCGTCTACCTCCAGTACACGCATATGCTCCGAAGCGTCGGCGGCGCGCTGCACGTCGGCCAGTCGACCTACGGCGACCTGCCGCTGCACCTGGGCATCGCGACGGGGCTTCCGGGAAGCGCCTATCCGCCGAAATACACGCTGATCCAGAATGCGCTGCTCGGCTATCCGTTCTTGATGGACGCGCTCTCGGCGTCGATGATTTCGCTGGGAACAACGCTGCAGGCGGCGTTCGTCGTGCCCGGGAGCCTGATGATGGGGCTCGTCTACCTCGGGTTCGTGCTGCTCGCGTGGGAGCTCACGCGCTCGAAGGCGGCAGTCGTCGCCTCGTTTCTGCTGATGTTTTTGAACGGCGGGCTCGGCT
>JAAYZL010000192.1 GCA_012514855.1 Clostridiales bacterium | reverse complement strand
CCCCTCTCTCACGACCCCGAGTCAAAACTCTCTCAGAATCTGACTGTTCTTCCTTTCGGAGACTTCAAAGGCTCTCTCAAACCCCGAAATCCGTCGCCGTCGGCGACGAGTCCTTCTCTCGAAAAACTCCCGTTATTCCTTCTCTGTATCGTTTTCAAGGTTCGCCCGCCGCCCTCCCGGTTCCCCCTCCGGGGCGCCCCGTTTCAAGCGGCAAAGATTATTATATCAAGCGGCGGGTACGTTGTCAAGCGTTTTTTTCAATTTTGACGAATTTCTTTTCCCTGCGCTGTCGAAGTTGGCCGAGACGGCAGCAAAAGCGGCTGAATCTGGCGGTTGTTCAGCGCCTCGACCGCGGCCTCGGGGACGAGCTCCATCTCCGAAACGAGCGAATTCGGCTTCCCGCGCCAGTCGTCCTGTCGGAACGGCACGAAGAATATGTGCTTCATCGCAAGCAGCGCGCCGATGCTCTTCGCCGACCTCCCCAGGCCGTCGTTCGTCGAGATGGCGAGAAGCACCGGGCGGCCGTTGCGCAGGTGCGACTTCGCGGCCATCGTCGCGGGCGTGTCGGTGATTCCCCGCGCGAGCTTCGCGAGCGTGTTGCCGGTGCACGGCGCGACCACGACGATATCCAACAGCTTCCGCGGGCCGATCGGCTCGACCTCCTGCAGCGTGTGCCAGATCGTCCGGCCCGCGATGCGCTCGAACGCCTCGCGCATTTCGGCGGCGGTTCCGAAGCGCGTGTCGAGCGAATAGGCGTTTTCGGACATGATCGGAAAGAGTTCCGCGCCCGCTTGGACGAGCGCCTCAAAGCTCCCGAACACCGCTTCGAATGTACAGAACGATCCCGTCATCACGCAGCCGATGCGGGCGCCCTTGAGTTCAGTCACATGTGATTCCCCCTTTGCGAAGCGCGAGTATGTGCGACATCAGGACCATCGCGGCGCTCTCCGGGCAGTAACGGCCGGGCAGACCGGGTTCCCTCCACGCGCGCAGATCGAGCGAGCGCGCCGCCTCCAGGTCGATGCCGTAGGGCGGGCTCGCGAGGTCGATGAACAGCGTCCCGGCGTCCGCGCGGGAGAGTTCGTCCTTCCCGAGCACCGGGTAGGGCGGCGTCGAAAACACGATGTGCCTTCCTGCCAGCGCGTCGGCGATCCTGGCGGTCTCGACCGCCTGCGCGCCGCGGGACTGCGCGAGCCGCATGCCGCGGTCGGTGCGCGAGGCGACCGTCGCGCGCGCGCCGAGCGCGACCAGCCGCTCCGTCAGCGCGCGGCCGATGCGCCCCCAGCCGACGATCAGGCAGTCGCAGTCCATGATCGCGCGCTCCGACGCGCGCATGGCCGCGTAGATCGCGCCCTCGGCGGTCAGCTCCGCGTTGCGCTGGAGGAAGTCCTCGTCCTTCGTCAGATCGCGCACGTCGAACCGCTCGAGCCCCGCCGGCGGGATCTGCGGGCCCGCGAACACCACATGCGCGCCGGAATGTAAGTGCCCGAGAAGGTCCCCGATGCCGAACGGCGTCTCGGCGAGGTCGCACTTGAGCGGACTGTTGAGGATCACCGTCTCCGCGTCCCCGGCCGATTTCAGCGGCGCGGACGGAACCTGCGCGAGCCCCGACCGCTCCAGCCCCGCCGCGCGCGCGTCCAGCCCGCGATCCCGGAGAAGCCTGACGAGGAACGCGCTGCGGCGGTCGCCCCCCGCGACAAAAATGTCCATAGAACCCCCACCTTTCTGACAGGGCATCGTATGCCGGCGGGGGGGCCGGGGTTCAAATGCCAATGAAGATCGGGAATGCGTCCAAAGCGGCGAGAGATTTTTCCGTCCCGCTAGGAGCCGGAGCGAGGCGTAGCCGGGGCCTACGTTGAGCGGAGAGCGACAACGCGGGACGGGAAAAGATCCGACGCGACGACGCATTCATGCTCGGAATTGGTATCAAAACGACCCGGAGGACGAGTGTCCTGCGGGCCGTTCGGGGGCTGGTTTTCAGGTGTTGAGCTCGTGGATGTCGTAGCCGGGCTTTTGCGATTTGCCGTGCTGCCGGTCGAAATTTTCCTGATTTTTTTCGCAGTAGCGCCGAAAGAGCTCGTCGGCGTCCATGCCCGAGGCGATCGCGAGGCTCACGAAGAAGTGCAGTATGTCGACGATCTCCTCCTTGACGTACTCGGCGTCGGTGGGCCGGGGATTTTTCCACCACTTGAAGTTCGTGCCGGCGAGCATCTCCCCGAGCTCCGCGAACGCCGCCATCGCGAACTTCTGCAGCCACTCGTCGTCCGTCACGCCTTCGAGGTTGCGCGTCTCGGCGATCTCGCGGTTGAACGCCGCCTGCATTTCGAAGATGCGCTCGAGCTTATCCATACAGCGGGAAGCGCTCGCAGAGCTTCAGAGCGCGCGCGCGGACGTCCGGCAGGACGGCCTCGCCCTGTTCGACGACGTCCGCGATCATGTCCGCGATTTCGGCCATCTCCGGCTCCGCCATGCCGCGCGTCGTGACGGCGGGCGTGCCGACGCGCAGGCCGCTGGTCACAAACGGCGAGCGCTTCTCGCGCGGGACGGTGTTCTTGTTCGCGGTGATGTTCGCCGATACGAGCATGGCCTCGAGCTGCTTTCCGGTGATTTCGAGGTCGGACAGGTCGATGAGCATCATATGGTTGTCGGTTCCGCCGGACACCAATTTCACGCCGCGCGCGGTGAGGCTCGCGGCCAGCTTCGCGGCGTTTTTGACGATCCGGCGCTGGTACTCCATGAATTCCTCGGTCATGGCCTCCCTGAAGCACACGGCTTTCGCCGCGATCACATGCTCGAGCGGGCCGCCCTGCGTGCCGGGGAAGATCGCCTTGTCTATCGCCTTCGCGAATTCCTCGCGGCAGAGGATCAGGCCGCCGCGCGGGCCGCGCAGCGTCTTGTGCGTCGTGGTGGTCACGATTTCGGCGTACGGGATCGGGCTCATGTGCTCGCCCGCGGCGACCAGGCCCGCGATGTGCGCCATATCCACCATCAGAACCGCGCCGACCTCGTCGCAGATTTCGCGGAACTTCCGAAAGTCGATCGCGCGCGCGTAGGCGCTCGCGCCGGCGACGATCATCTTCGGCCTGCACTCGAGCGCGACCCTGCGGACTTCCGCGTAGTCGAGCCGCTCGGTCTCGGGATCGACGTTGTAGGGCACCACGTTGAAGTACTTGCCGGACAGGTTGACCGGGCTCCCGTGCGTCAGGTGGCCGCCGTTGGAGAGGCTCATGCCCATGATCGTGTCGCCGGGCTCCAGCAGCGCAAAGTAGACGGCGATGTTCGCCTGCGCGCCGGAGTGCGGCTGGACGTTCGCGTGCTCGGCGCCGAACAGCTTTTTCGCGCGCTCGCGCGCCAGGTCCTCGACCACGTCGACGAATTCGCAGCCGCCGTAGTAGCGCTTTCCGGGATATCCCTCGGCGTACTTGTTCGTAAGGTGCGAACCCATCGCCTGCATGACCGCGGAGCTCACGAAGTTCTCCGACGCGATCAGCTCGATGTGGGTCTGCTGGCGCCTGAGCTCGCGCTGCATGGCCTCGTAAATCTCGGGATCGGCTTCAAGTACGGCGGGGTATTCAAGCATGGTCGCTGCCTCCTCAACCTGTTTTTCTACATAATATTATGCGATGTCGGGAGCATGTGACAAGCGCGACCGTGTTAAGTCGCGCTCGTTGTCGAACATTTCGCGGATTCGGTCTAAAATCGTTCGCCGTTCAGCGCGCGCATCGAGTTGAGCACCGCGAGGATCGTCACGCCGACGTCCGCGAACACCGCGCCCCACATGCCGACGATCCCGAGCGCGCCGAGCCCCATCATCGCGACCTTGAGGCCGATCGACAGCGCGATGTTCTGCTTGACGATTGCGAGCGTGCGCCGCGAAACGCGCACCGCGGCCGCGAGCTTCGAGAGGTCGTCGCGCATCAATACGACGTCCGCGGCCTCGATCGCGGCGTCGGCGCCGAGCCCGCCCATGGCGATCCCGACGTCCGCGCGCGCGAGCACCGGCGCGTCGTTGATGCCGTCGCCGACGAACGCGACGCGGCCCGGATGCTCCGCGAGAAGCCGCTCGACGGAGGCCACCTTGTCGCCCGGCATCAATTCCGCCAGGCACTCGTCGACGCCGACGTCCTTTGCCACGCGCTCGGTGGTCGTGCGCGCGTCGCCGGAGAGCATCACCGTCTTCTTGACGCCGAGCGCCCGGAGCTTTTCGAGCGCCTCCCGCGCGCCGGGCTTCGGGGCGTCGCGGAGGATCACCGCGCCGGCGTAGGTTCCGTCGACGGCCACGTACACCGCGGTTCCGTCGAGCTCGGGCGCTTTGATTCCCTCGTCGAGCAGCATCCGCCGGCTGCCCGCGAGCACGTCCCTTCCCCCGACCGCCGCCCGGACGCCCCGGCCGGGCACTTCGCGCACGCCCGCCACGCCGTCCGGCGACACCGGCTGCGCCTCGACGATCGAGCGCGCGACCGGGTGGCTGCTGAACTGCTCGGCGAGCGCCGCGGTCTTCAACAGCTCCGCCGGGGAGACCTCCTCGGCATGCACCTCCGCAACGCGGAAGCGGCCCTCGGTCAGCGTGCCGGTCTTGTCAAAGGCGAACACCTCCGCCTTCGCGAGCACCTCCATGAAGTTCGCGCCCTTGATCAGTATCCCCGCGCGCGACGCGCCGCCGATGCCGCCGAAGAAGCCCATCGGCACCGACACGACCAGCGCGCACGGGCAGGAGACGACGAGGAAGATCAGCGCGCGCTTGAGCCACGGCGCGAACGGCTGGCCGATGAGCACCGGCACGCCCGCGACGAGCACCGCCAGAATGATGACGATCGGGGTGTAGACCCTGGCGAACCGCGCGAGGAAGCCCTCGACGCGGGCCTTGCGCTCGCCGGAGGACTCGACGAGTTTTAGTATCCTCGCGACCGTCGAGTCGGAATACGCCCTTTCGACGCGCAGCGTCAAGACCGCGTCGAGGTTGACGCTCCCCGAGAGCGCCTGGTCGCCGACCGCGACGCCGCGCGGCATCGACTCGCCGGTCAGCGCCGACTGGTCGAGCGCCGAGATCCCGCCGATCACCGCGCCGTCCAGCGGCACGCGCTCGCCGGGGCGGACGACGATGGCGCTCCCGACCGCGACCGTTTCCGCGGGCACGGTCCGGCCGCCCTCGAGTGTCGCCGTGTCGGGGCGGATGTCCATCAGCTTCGCGACCGCGTCGCGCGTGCGGCCGTTCGCGGCCTCCTGAAACAGCTCGCCGACCGTGTAAAACAGCATCACGGCGACGCCCTCCGGGTACTCGCCGATCGCGAACGCCCCGAGGGACGCGATCGTCATCAGAAAGCTCTCGTCCAGTATCTCAAACCGGACGATCCCCCGGAGCGCCTTTATCAGAACCGGGTAGCCGACGATCAGGTACGAAATCATAAACCCGATCCAGCTATTTTCGGAAAACACCACCGCGGCGACCAGAATCGCCGCCGACAGCCCCGCGCGCAGCCATTCCCTCTTCTGTTCCCGGAACATATGCTGTTCCCCCTATTCCAGTATGTGCTCCATCCCCTGGTCGATGATCGCGCGCACGTGGTCGTCCGCCAGCGCGTAGAACACCGTCTTTCCGTCCCGGCGCGCGCGCACGAGCTTCGCCTGCTTGAGCGCGCGGAGCTGGTGCGAGATCGCCGACTGCGTCATCGACAGAAGCTGCGCGATGTCGCAGACGCACATCTCCGACTCGAACAGCGCGTACAGTATCCGTATGCGCGTCGAGTCCGAAAACAGCCGGAACAGCTCCGCGAGGTCGGTGAGCACCTCCTCCCCCGGCATCTCCGCGCACACGCGCTTCAAGACGTCCTCGTGCAGGTGCATGAAGTCGCAGACCTCGAAGCCGCAGTCGTGATCTTTCATAATGACATCCTTTCATATGAGCATTCGTTCATATGAAGTATACGCCCTCCGGCCCGTCCGTGTCAATCCCCGCGCGAAACTTTACATAAAAAAGAGCGGGGCCTGTTCGGCCCCGTCGTTCGGTCCTGCATCAATCGCGCCTGCGCCCGCCCGCGATGGCCAAGAGCCTCAATAGCTGCATGACCGCCATGAACGCGGCCGCGACATAGGTCAGCGCCGCGGCGGAGAGCACCTTCTTCGCGCCCGCGAGCTGCTCCCCCTCCAGGTACCCGCCGCCCTCCAGCGCGGCGAGCGCGCGGCGGGACGCGTCGAACTCGACCGGCAGCGAGATCAGCGAGAAGATGACCGCCAGCGAGAACAGCCCGATGCCCACGTAGAGCAGCGGCTCCCATGAGAAGATCAGCCCCGCGAGGAACAGCGGCCACGAGAGCGCCGAGCCTATGTTGACCACCGGCACCGCGGCCGTCCTGAGCACGAGCGGGCCGTAGCCGTCGCGGTGCTGCAGCACGTGGCCGGCCTCGTGCGCCGCGACGCCGAGCGCCGCGACCGATGCGGAGCCCGCCGTCGAGTCGGAGAGCCTAAGCACCATGTGCCGGGGGTCGTAGTGGTCGGTCAGGCTGCCGCCGACGCGCTCGACGGACACGTCGGTGATTCCCTCGCTCGCGAGCATCCTTTCGACGGCCTGCGTCGCGGACAGGCCCGAGCGCGCGGGCACCTTTGCGTATTTGCCGAACGCGCCGGACACCCGCGCCTGCGCCCACAGGGACACGATCAGCGCCGGAATCAGCAGCAGAAACGTCCAGTCGTAGAAAAACGGAAAGTACATTCGGAAAACCTCCTCCGCACAGCGTGCGTCACAGCCCTGGAAGATTCTCGGGGCTATACATATTGTACCACAACCGCATGATCCCCGCCACGTATTCTGCCCAAAAACCGCGGTTTCGACGACGAAATGTCATCCGGGGGCACCGTAACCGCGGAAACGTCAGGAAGCGCCGGCCCACAGCGCCGTCAACTGCCACGGCCCCTGGTTCCCGCCCGCGGGCACCGCGCGGAAGAACACGCACTCGGCGCGCGCATGCCGGTCGGCGACCCGCGTGAACAGCGCGACCGCGCTCTTCGCGTCCGGCGGCGCGTACTTGACCGCCCCGCACGCGATCGCCTCGCCCGCGAGCGTCGCGGGAAGATTTCTCCCGCGCAGCTCCGGCGCGAGGTACATGTCCGCCTCGCCCGCGAGCCCGAGGATCGCGGCCTCGAACGCGGCGATCGCGGTGTTCTCCGCGGTGTCCGGCCAGCGCGGCGCGCCGTGCGTCCACGCGCCCTCGCTCGAGAGCAGCTTGAGCCCCTCGCCCGACGCCTGCCAGCGCTCGAGCACCGCGTGGCCGACGGTGTCGCTCCGGTCGGTCGCGCAGTCGAGCCGCCCGTCGCCCGTGTGCCGGACGCGGTTGAACCGCGCGAAGCCGTTGAGCCGCCCGTCCGCGTCGACGGTCGCGGCGTATTTCTCGTCCCCGATCGCCCCGAGCAGCAGCGTGCCGTCCGGAACCGGAATCTCCTCCGGCTCCCCCGCGCCCTCGGGAAGCTCCGCGCCGCGGAAGAATGCGCGCGGCCTCTCCTCGCAGTCGAGCTCGACCTCGAGCGCCCCGCCCGGCCAGCTCACGCAGTACAGGTCCTCCGGGACGCTCACCGGCAGCCCGCCCGACAATACGAGCCTGCGCGCGAGCGAGCGGGCGCCCGTTTCGAGCGGCCGGTACTCGATGTACGCGGGCCCCCGCGGCGAGACCGGGTGGATCAGCGGCGCGTCCTTTGCGCACTCCCCGGCGAAGCGCCCGTTCAGGTACACCATGCCCGCGACGGGCGCGGAAATCAACAGCGTCGGCTGCATCGGCATCCCCCCCGTGCCAGCCTATGCCGGCTATTGACAATCTAGTCGCGCGGGTGCTATGCTTCTTTCGACGGGAGGCGAGGGAATATGAAGAGGGTCTTTTTGAGCGTCGCGTGGCTGATCACCGCCTTTGTCGTGCTCGCGGCGGCGTACGCGGGGTACGTGCTTTTGGGCTACCGCCGGATTCCGGACAACCAGCTTCTCGAGGTCTCCGGAAGCGCCGCGGGCGCGCTCGAAACCGGCTCCGCCTATGAACTCGTCTCGTGGAACGTCGGCTTCGGCGCGTACTCGGACGACTACAGCTTCTTCATGGACGGCGGCGAGCACGCCCGCGCGCGGTCGAAGGACGCGGTGCTCGAAAACACGTCCGCGGTCGCGCGGCGGCTGCAGGCGCTCGACCCGGACTTCGCGCTTTTGCAGGAGGCGGACTGGGACTCCGACCGGAGCTACCACGTCGACCAGCGCGCCTTGTTCAAAAGTGCGCTCCCGAACCGCGCGTCCGCCTACGCCGTCAACTACGACTCTCCTTACCTATTCTATCCGTTCCATGAGCCGATCGGCCGGTCGCGCTCGGGCGTTCTCACGCTCTCCCGCTGGCGGATCGACGGGGCGGTGCGCCGCAGCCTGCCGGTCGAGGAGGGTTTTTCGAAATTCCTCGACCTCGACCGCTGCTATTCGGTGTCGCGCGTCCCGGTCGGAAACGGCCGCGAGCTGTGCCTCTACAACCTCCACCTCTCCGCCTACACGACCGACGGCCTGATCGCGGCCGCACAGCTCCGGATGCTGCTCGACGACATGGCGGAGGAAATCCAAAACGGCAACTACGCGATCGCCGCGGGCGACTTCAACAAGGACCTGCTCGGCGATTCCTCCAAGATATTCGGCGTATCCGGCGCGCAATACACCTGGGCGCAGCCCTTCCCCGTGGAGCTCCTTCCCGAAGGCATCGCGCTCCATGCCCCGCAAGGCGCGCCTTCCTGCCGGAACACGGACGCGGCCTACGCTCCGGGCGGGACGTTCGTGCTGACGATCGACGGCTTCCTCGCGTCCGAAAACGTCGAGGCGCTGTCGGCGGAGGTGCTCGACGAGGGCTTTTCGCACTCCGACCACAACCCGGTCCGGCTTTCGTTCCGGCTGCTGCCGTAGATATTGCATTTTTGCGCGAACAATGTTAAAATTACAATTGTCCGAATGAAGACCACACGGAGGGATGCTCGTGCGCAAACTGCTGCCGCTTCTTCTCGCGCTTGTCCTACTCGCCGCGGGCTGCACGCACCGCGAGCCGCCGCCGGAGGAGGGCGCGCTGATCCTCGGGTTCTCCCAGCTCGGCTCGGAGAGCGGCTGGCGCATCGGCAACACCGCGGACATCTACGCGGCGGCCGACCGCGCGGGCGTGCAGCTGATGTTCGAAAACGCCGAGCAGAAGCAGGAGAACCAGATCAAGGCGATCCGCTCGTTCATCGCCTATCAGGTCGACGTCATCGCGTTCTCGCCGATCATCGAGGACGGCTGGGACAACGTGCTCAGGGAGGCCAAGGACGCCGGCATCCCGGTGATCCTGACCGACCGGCTGATCAACACCGAGGACCCGTCGCTCTACGTCGGCTACGTCGGCTCGAACTTCTTCGTCGAGGGCCAGAGCGCCGCGGTCTTCCTGAAGAAGAAGGCCGACCTCGAGGGGCTCAAGGACGTGAAGATCGTCGAATTGTCCGGGACGATCGAGTCCTCGCCGATGCGCCAGCGCGCGCAGGGCTTCCGCGCGACGATGCGCGGCGACGATCGCTTCGAGATCATCGAGAGCATCTCGGGCGACTTCCTGCGCTCGAAGGGCAAGGAGTGCATGGAGCACCTGCTCCAAGCGCACGGGCGCATCGACGTCCTGTATTCCCACAACGACGCGATGACCTTCGGCGCGATCGAGGCGATCGAGGCCGCGGGCTTCGAGCCGGGAAAAGACATCATCATCATCACCGTCGACGGGGAGCAGGGCGCGATCGACCTCCTAAAAGAAGGCAAGATCAACTGCGTCGTCGAGTGCACGCCGCTGATCGGCGACATCGTGATGGACCTCGCGAAGCGGCTCGCCGCGGGCGAGACGATCCCGCGCGTGACGAACCCGGAGGAGCGCGTGTTTTCGGAGTACGACGAGGACCTGACGGACATCCCGCGGCGGGGGTACTGAGATGCGCTGGCTTCTGAACCGCCTGCACATGGGCGAGTCGATCGCGAGCCGGCTCAAGGTCTCGTTCCGCGTGATCCTGACGGTGCTGGTGATCCCGGCGATCATCAGCATCGTGATCATGGTCAACATCTCGGTCCGCTACAGCGCGATCATCGCGCACATGGGCCAGGTCGCGGACCTCAAGCCGAAGGTCGCCGAGAAGATTCCCGACGAGGTCTGGTCGGTTGTCGCCGGGCGCAAGCGCTTTGAGGACGGAAATTTCTACCGGATGATCGACGAGGTCAACGCGGAGCTGGACGACCTGATGAACTCCGTGCTCAGCCAGAACCGGCTGGAGCTGCTCGTCGCGCGCCGCACGATGAACACGCTTCGGGACTACATCGACGAAATCGGCGCCAAGATGGCCGCGAAGGAGCCGGTCGTCGAGAGCGAGGCGTCGCTCGTGGAGGTGCGCGCCGTCGCCTCGCTGGTCGGCGAGATGCTCGAGAAGTACATCGCGGCGGAGATCGAGGCCGCGAGCCACGAGAGCGACATGCTGATCCGCGCGATCATCATCTCGCTGCTGTTGGAGTTCGCGCTGCTTCTCTTGGCCTTGTGGTTCTCGATGCTCGCGCAGAAGAGCCTCTCGCGCTCGGTCCAGCAGCCGATCATGCAGCTCGAGCACTTCGCGGCGATCCTCGCGGCGGGCGATCTGCGCGCGCGGGTGCCGGCGACGTCGGTCGACGAGCTCTCAAACCTCACCGAGAGCTTCAACGTCATGGCCGACAAGCTCGAGACCCTGATCGAGCAGAACCGGCTCGAGCAGGAGAACCTGAAAAAGAGCGAGCTTCGCACGCTGCAGGCGCAGATCGCGCCGCACTTCCTCTACAACACGCTCGACGCGATCGTGTGGCTCGCCGAGGCCGGCAGCACGGACGAGGTGATCCACATCACGCGCGCGCTGTCGGACTTCTTCCGGATATCGCTGTCGCAGGGCAGGGACTGGATTCCGGTCTCGGAGGAACTCAAGCACCTGCGCGGCTACCTGACGATCCAGAAGATCCGCTACCGGGACATACTCGACTACGAGATCGACATGCCCGGGGAGGCGCTCGAGGGGCAGATATTGAAGCTCGTTCTGCAGCCGCTCGTCGAAAACGCGATCTACCACGGCATCAAGTACCGCAGGCGCGGCGGCAAGGTCGTGATCTCCGCGAGGCTCAAGGGCGACCGGCTCCACTTCGCCGTCGAGGACAACGGCCCCGGCATGCCGGAGGAGCGGCTCGTGCAGGTGATCGCCGGGCTCGGCGCGGACGACAGCGAGGCGGTCGGCTACGGGCTCTCAAACGTCGACCGGCGCATCCGGCTGTACTACGGGCTCTCCCGCGGGCTCAACATCCACAGCGGGCCGGACGGCACGCGCGTGGAATTCACGGTTCCTGTTAGGAGGCAGGCTGGCGATGTATAAGGTCTTTCTCGTCGACGACGAAATCGTCATCCGCGAGGGCATCCGCAACAACTTTCCGTGGGACGGCAGCGATTTTTCGCTCGCCGGCGAGGCCCCCGACGGCGAGATCGCGCTGCAGATGATGCAGGATGTAAAGCCGGACATCCTGATCACCGACATCCGCATGCCGTTCATGGACGGTATGCAGCTCTGCGAGGCGGTCTCGCACACGATGCCCTGGGTGCAGATCGTGATTTTGAGCGGCTACGACGACTTCTCCTACGCGCAGCAGGCGATCTCGCTCGGCGTGAAGGAATACCTCCTGAAGCCCGTCAGCGCGCAGGAACTGCTCGAGGTGCTCGAGCGCATCGGCGCGCGCATCCGCGAGGAGCGCCGCCAGCAGGCGGACCTTTTGCGCATCAAGCGCCAGTTCGCGTCGAACAGCGGGTTCCTGAAGGAAAAATTGCTGGTGGAGGCGCTCAACGGCGCGAAGAGCGCGGAGGCGGCGACGCGGATGCTCGAGCGCGCGCGGGGGCTCAATTTCTCGCTGCTCGCGAAGCGCTATCTCGTGATCCTCGCCAGGGCCCGCGGCGGCGAGGAGGGGCGGGCGCTCGCGCAGAGCATACTGTACAGGCTCGCGGACGGCTCCGGCGACGCGGTGCACGCCTGCGAGGCGCCGGGGGGATTCGCCTTGATCGTCATGGGCGACTCCGACGACGACCTCGAGGAGCGCGCCTACGGATTTTCGCAGGCGGCGCTCTACGAGATCGAGCGCACGAGCGGCACGATCGCGCAGATGTGCATCGGCGAGGCGGTCGGGGATTTCTCCGAGCTCCCGCGCTCCTACCAGTCCGCGCAGATGGTGCGCCGCGCGATGGACGAGTCGCCGGACGCCGAGAAGCGCCGCATCATGGGCGCGCGCGACGTCGGCATGCAGCCGATGGACGCGCTGATCAACTTGGACGTGCTGCCGCTCTCGGAGAGGCTCCAGTACGCGAACCGCGAGGACGTCGAAAAGATTCTGAACGAATACATCCACTCGATGGGGAGCGCCGCCATCCACTCCGTGATGATGGTCAACTTCCTCTACGTCGAGATCCTGATGGCCGCGAGCCGCATCATCAAGGAGTCGGGCGGCGAGCCGCGCGAGGTCATCGACGAGGAGATGT
>JAAYZL010000191.1 GCA_012514855.1 Clostridiales bacterium | reverse complement strand
GTGCTTCAAATGGGCGGCAAGGCGATCATCACCGCCGACCACGGAAACGCCGACCAGATGATCGACCCCCTCTCCGGCGGCCCGTTCACCGCGCACACGACGAACCCGGTGCCGGTGATCGTGATCGACCCCGAGCACCCGAAGTACGAACTGCGCGAGGGCGGAAGGCTGTCGGATCTCTGCCCGACGATGCTGACGCTGATGGGGCTCGAGCAGCCCAAGGAGATGACCGGGAAGAGCCTGATCGTCGAATAAGGAGCTCGCATGCGCTACGCGTCGAACGACGTCGGCATGTTCGACCTCTACTTTGCAGAGGTTCGCGAGACGCGTGCCGACGGCCCCGACATCCGCTGGCGGCTCGAAGACGCGCGCGTGTCGGCCGAATGCCCCGCGAACCCGCACGGCGCCGTGATGTCCGTGCCGGAGATGTGGCTGACGCTTGTCAACCCTGAAATCCGCGCGGCGACCGAAACCGCCCATGTCGACATGCGACCGATCCCTCCGTTCATCACGGAATACCCGGCGAGGGATGTCCCGCGGGAGGAATGGCGGCGGCTTCTGCTCGGCACGCGCATGCTGTATGCCGCCTCGGAGCGCGCCCCCGTGGACGGCCGGCGTGCGCTGACACTTTCGGTTTTGAGCCGCAAGGGCATGGACATAGAGCTTCTCGCGGACGATGTCCGCTTCGAGTGGGACGACTATGCGGGTCCGGCCGACTTCACAGCCAAGGACGGCTGGCACGTCCCCGATTCCGAATAGGAGGATTCTTCATGCAACAGACCCCCACCCCACACATCAACTGCGAGCCGGGCGCGTTCGCGAGAACCGTATTGATGCCCGGCGACCCGCTGCGCGCGAAGTTCATCGCGGAGAATTTCCTGACGGACGCCGAGCTTGTCAACAACGTGCGCGGCGTGCAGGGACACACGGGCTCTTACAAAGGCAAGCGCGTCAGCGTCATGGCGTCCGGCATGGGCATGCCGTCGATCGGCATCTACTCGTACGAGCTCTTCAACTTCTACGGCGTCGAGAACATCATACGCGTCGGCTCCGCGGGCGCGCTGACGGACGGATTGAAGCTGCGCGACGTCGTCGCCGGCATGAGCGCGTACACGAACTCGAACTACGGGGCGTCGTTCGGCTTCAAGGGGCACCTGGCGCCCTCGTGCAGCTACGAGCTTTTGACGAAGGCGGTCGAGGCGGGCAGGGCGCTCGATCAAACGGTCGTGCCGGGGCCGGTCTTCTCGTCCGACTGCTTCTACGAGCAGGGAGCGGAGAAAACCGCGTCCTCGATCCTGATGAAGCTGGGCGTGCTGTGCGTCGAGATGGAGGCCGCGGCGCTGTACCTCAACGCGGCGGCCGCGGGCAAGCACGCGCTCGCGCTTCTGACGATCTCCGACAGCCTCGTGACCGGCGAGCAGCTCCCCGCCGAGGACCGGCAGAACACGTTCACGAAGATGATGGAGATCGCGCTCGAAATCGCGTGACGGATCAAACTGTCCGATAGGTAAAAAAATCGAACTTCTCAACGCCGAGCGCCTTCAGGCTCCCGGCGCTTTTTTGCATGTCCTCCGGGGTATTGTAACCGGGAATATGCGGCACGCGCGCCGTCACGCGCGCGGGGCCGACGGCGTTTATAAGCAGCGGCAGGTTGGAAAGCACTTGCGCGTTGTCCCGCCCCGTGTAGCGGCGGTAGATGTCCGGGTTCATGTCCTTGACGTCCACGAGGAATTCGTCGACGCACGCGGCCGCGATTTCGACGTTCTCGGCCGGGACGTTCAGGCACGTCTCCGCCGTGAGATGCCACGCGCCGCCGCAAAGCTCCCGGAATTCGCGGATGAATTCGGCGTACAGGAGCGGCTCGCCCCCGCCGAACGTCACGCCGCCGCCGGTCGCCAGGAAGTACAGGTCGTCGATTTTGACGAGGTCGAAGAGCTCGCGCGCGGAGACGTCCTTCGCGGGCGTGTCGGAATCGAGCGCGTGCGGGTTCAGGCACATCCGGCACCGCAGCGGGCAGCCGCGCGCCGC
>JAAYZL010000023.1 GCA_012514855.1 Clostridiales bacterium | reverse complement strand
TAGAGGTCGGAATCCGTCAGCTTCATCGTCAGCGGGTCGGACACCGGGTCGGGCGTGTCGAAGCACGAGAGGATGAACGCGCTGCGCTCTTTGATCTCGTCCTCGGTGACCGCGTCGTACACCTTCAGCACGTCGTCGACCTCGAGCAGCGGCACGTGGACGCCGAACGCCGAGGAAACCGCGGTCGGGTCGGCGTGCATGTCGTACATCGACTCCAGCACGTGGCCCATCAGCGCGAACCGCGCGCCCCTGAAGCCGTTTAATACCTTCGCGATCGCGCACCAGTCGGCAATCTCCGCGAACGCCTCGGGGTCGCCGTAGAGCTTTCCCATGACCACGTCGTGGATCTTCTTCCCGTAGCGCGCCGCGACGCACATGAACTCGGGCACGGAGCAGATGTTGTCGTTTTCCAACTGCTGGCGCGTGCTCGCGTTTGTGTAATCCATGCGGTCGCGCGGCTGCAGCGCGACGAGCACGATCGGTATGTTCGCGTCGCGCAATATCGGCGCGAAGACGGACGACGTCGCGTAGGTCAGCATGTTGCACAGCAGGATATCGAGCCGCGCGCCCTTCATTTGCTCGACGGCCTCGTACGCCTTTGCGCTGTTGTCGACCATGCCGAAGTCGACGATTTCGACGCCGTTTTCCGCGACGATCCGCTTGAAATCCTCGTGGAATTCGAGAAGCCGCTCGAGCAGCCCCTCGAACTGCGGCCAGTACGCGTCGAAGCCGACGCCGAATACGCCCACGCGCGCCGTCGATTTTGCGATTCTCTCGATGTTCATGTGCCCCTCCCGATGCGCTGTACTTTTCCCCTTGATTGTAGCGCGGATTTGTGCTTTAATGAATGCAGAAACCAAACCGGTATTTGTCGAAAACAAAGGAGGTTCCGACGATGCAGTCCGAAGCGGAAATGCGGCTTCTCGACGCGCGCCCGTTCGTCCGCCACGTGCAGCTTCTCACGATCCGGCCGGGCGACTACCCGCAGCTCACGCGCTCCTACGACTGCCGGCTGTTCTACGTCTACCGCGGCGAGGGGCAGATGTTCCTGGGCGGCTGCGCCTACCCGCTTCAGCGCGGCGACCTCGTTACGTGGCAGCCGGGCACGCCGTACCGGATGGAGGCACATGATTCCGGCATGCAGTTCCTGTGCGTGAACTTCGACCCGACGCTCGACTACTCCGACCGCGGCTACCCGATCCCCCCCGACCGGCTCGACCAGTTCGACGAAAATTCGATGACCGCGCGCGTGCGCTTTTCGGACGCCGAGGCGCTGAACCGCCCTGTGTGGCTGCGCGGCATGCAGCCCGTCGAGGAGGAGCTGCTCGAGATGAAGCGCGAGTACCTGTCGCGCAGAATCTACTGGCGCGAGCGGCTGAGCGGGCTGTTCAAGTCCGTGCTCGGCCGCGTCGCCCGCGCCTTGAAGTCCTCCGGCGCGGAGGGCGCGCGCTCCGAAAAGCGCGTCGACCAGCTGATCGCCTACATCCAGGAACACTTCGACGAGCCTCTGACGAACGAGGAGCTCGGGAGGCTGTTCAGCTACCACCCGAACTACCTGAACCGGCAGATGCTGCTGTTCACCGGCAAGACGCTCCACCAATACGTGCTCGCCTGCCGGATCGCGAAGGCGATCGAGTACCTCGAGACGACCGACGACCCGATTTCGGAGATCGCGCGGCGCACCGGCTTCCCGGACATGTGCCACTTCTCGAAGCTGTTCAAGCAGAAGACCGGCGACAGCCCGAGCTTCTACCGGAGGTCGAGGGGCTGACCGCGGCCCGGCCGTCCGTCAAATCTTCCTCTTCAGCCCGCCGCTCTTGATCGCGTCGATCGACACCGAGATCAGCAGCACGAGGCCGACGATCACGTCCTGCCAGAACGACGAGATCGAGAGCATCGTCATGCCGGTGTTCAGCGTGCACAGCACCATGACGCCGATGAACGTGCCGCCGATCGTGCCGCGGCCGCCGGACAGCCCCGCGCCGC
>JAAYZL010000190.1 GCA_012514855.1 Clostridiales bacterium | reverse complement strand
CGCCAAAGCACTTCGCATCCGCGACCAACTCGTCCGGCGTTTCGGGCATGCGCCCATCGACGAGGCTTATGAGGTTCAGCCGCTCGGGCAGGGAGTGCGCCTTCAGAACGCCGACCGGCGCGCCGCCAGCCTCGAACAGAGCGTCCTCGGTGACGGAGCCCTCGGCATCGACGACGCCTTCCAGCGCCTCGAAGGCCAAAGCGTCCTCCCGCGAAAAGCCAATCGTCGAAATGAGCCGATAGTCGAACATGCGCTGCCGGGAGAGATAGTCGTCTCCGGTCTTGATCATCGCGTCGCGGCACACGCGCAGGCCGGAAAAAAAGCCGACGCCAAGCGCGACGATCGCGAGGATCGCCAGATAGCGCCCGAGGCTCTTTCGGATTTCCCGCAGAGCGCTCTTTTTCAGCGGCTTCATTACCACTCGAGCTCCTCGACGGGGACGATGCTGTCGTTGAGCCGCGTCGAACTGACGGTTCCGTTCCTGATCTCGACGATCCTATCCGCCATGGCGGTGATCGCCTGGTTGTGGGTGATGATGACCACCGTCATGCCCTTTTCGCGGCAGGTATCCTGCAGCAGCTTCAGGATCGACTTGCCGGTGTTGTAGTCCAGCGCGCCCGTCGGCTCGTCGCACAGAAGCAGCTTCGGGTTCTTCGCCAGCGCGCGCGCGATGGCCACGCGCTGCTGTTCGCCGCCGGAGAGCTGCGCGGGGAAGTTCCGCATGCGCTTTTCCAGCCCAACCTGCCTGAGCACCCTGCGCGGGCTGAGCGGCCGTCGGCTGATCTGCGCGGCGAGCTCGACGTTTTCCAGCGCCGTGAGATTCGGGACGAGGTTGTAGAACTGAAAGACGAAGCCGATATCGTGCCGGCGGTATTTCGTCAGCGCCCGGGCGGAGTATTTTGAGATCTCCCGCCCGTCGAGCAGCACTTTCCCGCCGCTGAGCGTATCCATGCCGCCGAGGATGTTCAAAAGCGTGGTCTTGCCCGCGCCGGACGCGCCGACGATGATGCAGATCTCGCCCTTTTCAATTTCAAAGCTCACGTTCCTGAGCGCGTCGATGGTCACTTCGCCCATCCTGTACTGCTTTTTTACATTTCGGAATTCGACATACGCCGACACTAAAGCTACCTCCTGCCCCCGTCCATCCGGCATTCTCCTCCCGCAAGCGGAGCGGCGCGTGCGGACGGCGGAATGCTCCGAGCGCGAGAGCGCCATATTTTTCGCGGCGAGCCACGCCGCCCGCAGGAGTCCGGCCGGGGATCGGGGGCCCCGTAACCGCGGCGCGTCGGGGATTTTCAACGGCGCCACGCATATTCTTCAAGACGCCGCCCGGCGTCCGGGGATTATTCGTCCACGTCCAGCGCCTGCTTGGAGACATGGAGCAGCCGCTCAAGCGCGAACATGATCAGCTCCATCATCTCATCCGCTTTGGGTCTGTCGGGCATGCTCTCCACGCCGATGAATCCCGAGATGATGAACCGCGCCAACCGGTCGGGAAAGGGCGCCGACAAAAGCCCCTGCCCGGCGGCGTCCTGGAGCAGTTGGGTTACCATCGGCTCGATCTGCTCGCTCACGTGGTTGTACATAATCATGTACATTTCCTCGGCCATGCTCGCCCGGTTTCTGGGGAACAGCGCCTCCGTCTCCCGCAGAAAGTGCGACAACCCCTGCAGCAGATTGCGGACGCGCTTCAGCGGCGGCGTCTGCGCGTCGCGCAGAAAGACCGCCATTTCCCCGATGCGCGCCTCGAGGAACTGGTCGACCACCGTCAGGAAAATATCCTGCTTGGAGCGGAAGTAATAGTAGAACAGCCCCTGCGCGACCCCTACCTTCCTTACGATGTCGCCCACCGTCGTCTGCTCATAGCCCTGCGTCAGAAACAGCTCGTTCGCCGTTTCTATCAACTCCTGCCTGCGCTCTTCCGGCGGCTTGCTGATGCGCGCCATACCGCGTCCCCCCCTATCGCCAAAAGGATAAAGTCATCGACTGATAACAGTCAGTATTGACTTACGTCAATCAGTATATGCGAACGACCTGCAAAAGTCAATAGCCTCAACGCGAATTTACACTGATGACAAACCTTGCGGCACTACGGAGGTATTCTTTTGTCCGCTGAACAATGTGCCAATCCCGCAAGAATTGAAATCCTGCGCCGCCCGGTTTTTATCCTGAGCGATCGAGGCGATTGATCCCGCCGGTTCCTGCCCTTTCGCATCGCCTGCGTACTGTCGTGATCAACCACTGCGAGAAGCCGATGACGCTCGGCGGCATAAAGGGGTGCGTCCATCGCTGCCGCGAGCTTGAGATGCTCTCCTTCGTGTGCGCCGACACGACGGAGGAGGCGATGGCGGTGGCGCAGTTCCACCCCGGTATCATGAATCCGGAGCCCTCGGAGCTGATCGGCAGCGGGCAGTCGGCCGATATGACCTACGTAACCCGCACGGTCAACGCCGTAAAGGCGATCGACCCCGGCATTCTGACGGAAATCGCCGCAGGAATCACGAAGCCGCAGGACGTGTACGACTACATCATGGCCGGTTCCGACGCGGCGGGCGCGGCATGGAACGGCAATGTCTCGACCGCCGCATCCCAGATATTGGTCTGTTGCGGGATGAACTCTCTGCGTGGTCAACATCCCGCAATAGGTCCGCTCGCCGTGTGAATTGGCAGTTCACCACCGCGGATGCCCGCATTCATCTCAAGCGCTTATACTGAGCCAAAATATTAATTCTTCCATATACCGCCACTCTGTGATATAATGGAAAACAGAGAGGCGGGGGAGGAAATGAACGTAAAGAAGGTTAGCTTCCTGGAGGAAGAGCGGGAAGAAATCCTACGAGAATTCTCCAAGAGCCATCCCAATCACGTATACAAGCGGCTGCTGGCCTTGAAGCTAAAGGCGGTAGACGGGATGCGCAGCGACGAAGCGGCGAAGATCAGCGGGGTGTGCCACACTTCGGTGAACAAGATCGTGAACCGGTACAAGGCGGAAGGGATAGGGGCAATCGTCGGGAAGCGACATCACGGCGGGCATCGGTACATGACGCTGGAAGAAGAGAAGACATTTCTGGCGGGGTTTCGGGAGCAAGGAGAAGCAGGCAAGGTCATAGAGGTAACGGACATCCACTTAGCCTTTCAGAAAGCGGTGGGGCATCCGGTGACGCGGGACGCGATCTATTACCTTCTGAAAAAGCACGGGTGGCGCAAGGTGATGCCACGAGGTCGCCATCCGAAGAAAGCGAACGCCGAGGCGATCGAAGCCTATAAAAAAAATCGCGGAAACAATCCGAACTCTGAAAAAGAGGCAGCCAAACCTGCGCGTGATGTTTCAGGACGAGGCTGGATTTGGGCGGATCAATAAGCCCAAGCGTTGCTGGTGCCCGGCTGGGATTCGTCCAAGCGTGCCCTGCCATCACATCCGGGAATACCGCTACCTGTACGGCGCGGTATCCCCAGCCGATGGGAAGCTGTTTACGCTGGTGTTGCCCTATACCAATACCGCCTGCGTGAACGTGTTCTTGAAAGAGCTTTCCAGGGCATATCCCAACGACTACATCCTGCTGATCGTGGACAACGCCGCCTGGCACAGTTCCGGAGCGCTTCAGATTCCAGAGAACATCCTGTTGTATCCCCTGCTTCCCTATACCCCCGAGCTGAACCCCATTGAGATGCTCTGGGATGAGATACGTGAGAAGGGCTTCCGAAACGAGGTCTTCGTTTCGCTGGAAAAAGTCGTCGACCGCCTCTGTGACTGCGTCCGATCCCTCATGAACAACGTCGCTCGCATTGCTTCTATTACCCACAGAACTTGGTTCATGGATGCTTTAATGTTTTAGAATAGTAT
>JAAYZL010000189.1 GCA_012514855.1 Clostridiales bacterium | reverse complement strand
TCTCGCTGGTGATGATGCCGATCATCGCCATTTCGGTCGTCGTGGGGCCGGACATCATCAAGGCGCTGTTCATGCACGGGGCCTTCACGCAGGAGAGCGTCTCCATCACCTCCGCCGTGTTCATCGCCTACGCGGTGGGCATGATGGGCTTCGGCCTGCGCGACCTTTTGAACCGCGTCTACCACTCGATGCAGGACACCAGGACCACGATGTACGTGGCCGTCGCCGTCGTCGTCGCCAACATCGCGCTCAACTTCGTCGGCCGCGCGCTCTTCGGCGTGCCGGGCCTCGCGCTGGCGACCTCCGTCACCGGCACCGCGGGCATGTTCGCAATGTACTGGTTGCTCAAGCGCAAGTTCCGACACCTCGGCATGCGGCTGATCCTGCCGGATCTTTTGAAGATTCTCGCGGGCTCACTGGCGGCGGCGGCGGTGTGCGTGGCGCTGAACCATGCGCTGCCGGTCTCGCTCACGCAGTTCAAGGCCATCATAAGGCTGGCCATCGTCGGTTTCGCGGCGGTCATTTCCTATCTGCTGGTGGTCTGGATGCTCAAAATTTCGGCGTTCGGGGAATTCCTGAACAGGAGAGGAACGGCAAATGATGGACGAGGAGAGGCTGATCACCACCGGCTTCCGGGTCGAGGACGAGGCCGAGCAGTCGCTCAGGCCCCGGGCGCTTACGGAGTACTTCGGGCAGGAAAAGCTCAAAAAGAGCCTGAGCGTCTACATGCAGGCGGCAATCGCAAGGCGCGAGCCGCTGGATCACCTGCTGCTGTACGGCCCTCCGGGGCTCGGAAAGACGACGCTCGCCGGGATCATCGCGCAGGAGATGGGCCACAACATACGCATCACAAGCGGCCCCGCCATTGAGCGCCCGGGCGACCTCGCGTCGATCCTGACGAACCTGAACGCGGGCGACGTGCTGTTCATCGACGAGATTCACCGCTTGAGCCACGCCGTCGAGGAGGTGCTCTACCCCGCGATGGAGGACTTCGCGCTCGACATCATGATCGGCAAGGGCCCGTCCGCGCGCTCGATCCGGCTCGACCTCCCGAAGTTCACCCTGATCGGCGCGACGACGCGCGCGGGCATGCTGACGTCCCCCCTGCGCGACCGGTTCGGCATCAACTTCCGGCTGGAGCTCTACACGCCCGAGGAGCTCTCGACGATCGTCATGCGCTCGGCGCGGATTCTCAGGATCGACTGCGACCGCGTGGGCGCGCTCGAGATCGCGAGCCGCTCGCGCGGCACGCCGCGGATCGCGAACCGGCTGATCCGGCGCGTGCGCGACTTCGCCGAGGTCGAGGCCGGGGGGAAGATCAACCTGAAGGTCGCGCAGGACGCGCTGAAGATGCTCGAGATCGACGAGCTCGGTCTCGACCACACCGACCGCACGATGCTTCGCACCTTGATCGAGAAGTTCGGCGGCGGCCCGGTCGGGCTCGACACGCTCGCGGCCTCGACCGGCGAGGACGCGCTGACGATCGAGGACGTGTACGAGCCGTACTTTTTGCAGTTGGGCTTCATCATGCGCACGCCGCGCGGCCGCGTCGCGGCGCCCGGCGCCTACGAGCACCTCGGCCTCGCGCCGCCGCCCACGAGGCCCGACGACCCGCAGCTCAGGATGGATCTATGACGGAGCTCTGCACAAAGGTCGTGCAGGGGCACATGGTTCGCAAGGGAAAGCGGCGCAAGCAGGCGTTTCGCGAAATGGTCAGGGCGGCGCTTCGCGAAAAGGGCGTGTTTTTCCGGGAGGAGCGCGCGAAGGGGCTGATCGCGAACGCGAACCTCGTCGCCGGGAACGTGCACACCGCCGAGTTCATTATCGGCGCGCACTACGACACCTGCGCCGAACTGCCGTTTCCGAACTTCGCCGCGCCGCTCAACTGGACGGCGTCGGTGCTTTTCCAGCTTCTGGTCTACGCGGCGCTGTGCCTGGCCGCGCTCGTGCCGTCGCGGCTCGCGGGGCTG
>JAAYZL010000188.1 GCA_012514855.1 Clostridiales bacterium | reverse complement strand
GCTGCTCGCGGGTGCGGCGCTGCGTATGCCCGCGGAGGAAGAAATCGCGCCGGAGGAGCAAGAGAGATTCGGCATGCTGTTCGTGCCCGTCGAGGGCGCGGCGGCCGTGCTGACGACAGCCTGCGGCCCCGGCCCGTCGGCGGACGGCGTCGAGCGGGCGTACTGGACCTCGGCGATTCAGGGCAGGGGCCTGTACGCGCTGGTGGCGGACAGGTAGGCAGGGCAATCGGAAGGACGCGCAGCCGGACGGGGGTGAAAGCCCCCGTCCGGCTGTGTTCTTGGGGTCTCTCCCCGGTGTTCCCCGCCTTCCCTGCGGAATGTGCAATAATACCAATCCAAAGTATCAATTCCCGCATTCGCTCCGCGCTTCCTCCGCGCTCCGCCCCCGGCTTCCCGTCGATTTTTGAATTCTCCTGCCGATTCACTGCGGTTGCTTGTTGTTTTAAAAATTTAATTTCATTTATTCAAATTAGATATTTACAAGTGAAACCAAATGCTGTATAATCCGAGGCAGAAGGGCTCCGGGTCTGTCTATCCCGCGATATTTGTGAACAAACCGTTATGAGGCGCCGCGGAAGGAGCGAAAATCCAATGAGAGCACTCGTGTATCAGGGTCCGAGGGATTTGCGGCTGGAGGAGTATCCGATGCCGGCCTGCGGCGCGGAGGACGTCCGGATCGCGGTCGAATACTGCGGAATCTGCGGATCGGACGTGCACGGATACCTCGGCACGACCGGCCGGAAGATTCCGCCGCTCGTCATGGGCCACGAATTCTCCGGGAGCGTCGACGCGGTCGGGAGCTCGGTCGCGCGGTTCAAGCCGGGCGACCGCGTGACGGTCGTGCCGGTGAAATACTGCGGCGAATGCGAATACTGCCTGTCGGGGCTCACGAACATCTGCCCGAACCGCACGTTTCTGGGCGTGTTCAGCGAGGGCGGCGCGATGTGCGAATACCTGAGCATCGACCAGAGGTACGTGCTGCCGCTCCCGGACGGCGTAGACTACATGCGGGGCGCGCTGGTCGAGCCGTTCGCGGTCGCCTACCGCGCGGTGAAGGCCGCCGAGGTTCGGGGAAAGTCGGTGCTGATCCTGGGCGCGGGCACGATCGGGCTGTTGCTGATCGAGATCGCCCGGCACGCGGGCGCCCGGTTCATCGCGGCGACGGACTTGAGCGACGACCGGCTCGGGCTCGCGAGGAGGGCCGGCGCCGACCTCGCGCTGAACCCCGCCCAACGCGACCTCGCCGCGGAGGCGCGCGAGATGCTCGGCAGCGACCGGTTCGACGCGACGATCGAGGCCGTGGGCGCGACGCCGACGGTCAGGGACTCGATCCGCTATCTGAAGAACAAGGGAACGGCCGTGTGGGTCGGAAACGCGGCGCCGTTCGTCGAAGTGCCGATGCAGGAGATCGTCACGCGCGAATTGACCGTCCGCGGCACCTACATCTACAGCAATCAGGACTTCGAGGAGAGCCTCGCCCTGATCGGCGACGGCTCGTTTGATCTGGACTACCTCGTGTCGGAGATCGTCGGCATGGAGGAGGCCGTCGGGATGTTCGACCGGCTCGCGTCGGGCGCGGGCAAATTGATCAAGGTATTGATCTCCATGCGGCGGTAGCGGCGGCTTCGCCCCTTCCGCGGAGGCATGGCGCAGGTCTTCCGGAAGGGCGGAGCCCCGAAGCGCGGCGCGGAGATGCAAATAGCGACCGTTCGAGAAAGGAAGGACAATCATGAGAAAGCTGTTTGGAATCCTATTGGCCGTTTTGCTCGTTGTGACATGGTCCGCCTGCTTTGCCGAGGGAGAGACGATCAAGATCGGCGCGATCTTCCCGCTGTCCGGGAGCGGCTCCGACAACGGCTGGCATGCCGTCAACGGCGCGAGCCTCGCCATCGAGGAGATCAACGAGAGGGGCGGCGTGGCCTCGCTGGGCGGCGCGAAGCTCGAGCTGGTGACGGCGGACAACCTCTCCGACGCGAACCAGTGCAAGGCGGTCGCCGAGCGCACGCTCGAGGGCAGCGGCGTCGTCGCGTGCATCGGCGCGGGCTCGAGCGCGTACGTCGTGCCGATGCTGCCTGTGTTCGAGAAGGCGCAGGTGCCGTTCATCACCGCGCAGATCTCGGATTCGATCACCTCGCAGGGCTATCAGTTCGTGTTCGAGACCGCCGCGAAGGCGTCCGACTGGGCGAAGACGCAGCTCGACTTCATCTCGTGGCTCAACGACACCTACGACCTGGGCATCGAGAACGTCGGCATCATCTACGAGAACACCGAGTGGGGCAACTCGCAGGCCGCCGGCTCCGTGAAGCTCGCGGAGTCCGCGGGGCTGAACATCGTGTTCAACCAGTCGTTCCCGGCCGGGTTCTCCGACGCATCCTCGCTGATCGCGGGCCTGAAGGCGAGCAGCGCGCAGATCGTCATCCCGACCTGCTACACGCAGGACGCGAAGACCATCGTAACGACCATGGACAGCATGAACTACGCGCCGGTCATCATGGGCGGCGGCGGCGGATTCCTGTATCCGGCGTTCGCGACCGAGTTCGGCGACGACTGCATCGGCATCGCGTCGACCGCGGGCTCGAACTGGGACGTCGCGGGCATCCTGAACCGCGAGGAGTACGCGGGCGTCAACGACAAGTACGTCGCGCAGTTTGCCGACCAGTTCATGCCGGAGCACGCCGTCAGCGCCTACGCCAACATCTACCTGATCTACAACGCGCTCGAGGCGGCCGGCAAGGCCGATCCGATCTCGCTGCAGGCCGCGCTTCGCACGATCAGCTGCGATTCCTGCATGCCGGGCAACATCATCGAGTTCGACGAGACGGGCCTCAACAAGAACGCGACCTGCATCATCGTCCAGTGGCAGAAGACGGATTCCGGCGCGCTTGCGCTGCGCACCGTGTATCCCGAGAGCGAGGCCACGGCCGAGTACATCCTCCCCGAAGCCCTGAGCTGACCGACGCATCGACGGCTTCATGGTATCGCCGGGCCTCCGGCGGTACCATGAAGCGATGAATGGAGTTGTACATATGTGGTGGTTGATTGGGCAGGGTCTGATCAGCGGCATACTCTCCGGCGGCGTGTACGCGCTGATCGCCGTGGGCCTCTCCGTCGTGTTCGGCGTGATGAAAATCGTAAACTTCGCGATGGGCGAGTTTCTGACGACCGGCATGTACGTCGCCTTCGTCGGGTACATGCTCACCGGCTACAGCGCCTACGCCCTGATTCCGTTCGTGATCATCGTCATGGTCGCGGTGGGAAGCGTCAGCTTTACGCTCGCGATCAAGCCGCTCATCAAGCGCAAGGACCCCTCCTCGTTCATCATGGTCACGGTCGGCCTGTCGTTCTTCCTGATCAACCTCGTGCAGATCGTCTTCGGCGCGGACTACATGTCGATCCCCTCGGCGATCAAGAGCGCCTCGATCGCGATCGGCGATTTCACCGTGGGCGTGCCGCGATTGATCGCGCTCTGCGTGTCGATCGTGCTGGTCGTGCTTCTGACG
>JAAYZL010000187.1 GCA_012514855.1 Clostridiales bacterium | reverse complement strand
CGATCGCGTATGTGTAGCTGTCCTTTCCCTTGATCCGGTTCGCCAGCGCGATGCCGACAGCCGACGAGACGCCCTGCCCGAGCGAGCCAGTCGTCATGTCGACGCCGGGAGTGCGCGTGCGATCCGCGTGGCTCGGAAGCATTGTGCCTGGCCCGTTCAAGGTCTTCAGCCAATCGATCGGGAAATACCCCTTCAGCGCGAGCGCCGCGTAAAGCGCTGGGCCGCTGTGGCCCTTCGAAAGCACGAACCAGTCGCGATCTTCCCAGCCTGGGTTCTTCGGGTCGATACGCATAACTCCGCCGTAGAGCACTGCCAGCACGTCCGCGATCGACGCCGAGCCGCCGATGTGCCCGAAGCCGGCGCAAGTGATAGCCTTGATCGTCTCGATGCGGATGTCGGCGGCGAATCTGCGCATCTCCTCCAGCATTTGAACTGTATCTCTCACACCGATTCCTCCAGAGTTAGATTTGGTTCGGTCAGATTCCGAGGTATGCGGACTTGATACGCTCGTCTGCGATCAACTCGGAGGCCTGTCCCTCCATGACGACCCTCCCGGTCTCGAGCACGTAGCCGCGGTTCGAGACGGATAGCGCCTGGAACAGGTTTTGCTCGACGATTAGGATGCTGATTCCCTGTGTCGACAGCTCGCGGATCACCCGGAAAACCTCCTCGACGATGATCGGTGCGAGGCCGAGCGACGGCTCGTCGAGCATGAGCAGTTTCGGCTGCTGCATCAGTGCGCGGCCGATCGCGAGCATCTGCTGCTGGCCGCCGCTGAGTGAGCCGGCGAGCTGCTCCTGGCGCTCCTTCAGAATCGGGAACAGCTCGTAGACCTTGGCGAGGTTAGCCTGCAGGCCGGGCCGGGCTTTCTTCGAATACGCGCCGACGTAGAGGTTGTCCTTGACGCTCAGCGTGCCCAGGATTCCGCGGCCCTGCGGGATGTGCGCGATTCCGAGATCCGCGCGGCCGTAGGTCTTCACCGTCGAGAGGTCGACGCCGTTAAAGGTGACCCTGCCGCTCGCGATCGGCACAAAGCCAGAAATGATCTGTAGAAGCGTCGTCTTTCCGGCGCCGTTCGAGCCGACAAGCGATACGATCTCGCCGATGTCTATGTAGAGCGATACCCCGTAGAGCACCTTTAGGTCGCCGTACGCCGCGCTGACGTTTTCTATGCTAAACATGCGCGCCACCTCCGAGATAGGCGTCGATGACCTCTTGCCTGTGCAGCACTTCGCGCGGTTCGCCCTCGCAGAGCACGCGCCCCTCGTTGAGCACGATCACACGCGAGCAGATGTCAACGACCGCGCGCATCACGTGCTCGATGAACAGCACCGCGATGCCGCGTTCGTTGATCTTCCGGACGAGCTTCAGGCTCTCCGCCATCTCTATCTGGTTGAGTCCCGCCATGCACTCGTCCATCATGATGAGCTTCGGCTCAAGCACGAGCGCGCGCGCGAGGTCGAGCCATTTGCGCTTTTCGATGGGCAGCTTGCTGCTCAGGAAGCCGCGTTGGTCGTTGAGCTGCATGAACGAGAGCACCTGGTTCGTCTTTTCCTCGGCGGCTACAAAGCTGTTTTTCGTCAGCGCTGCGGTGAACACGTTGTCGTACACCGTGTAATTGCCAAACGGCTTGGGTGTTTGGAACGTGCGGCTCATGCCGAGTCTCGCGCGCTCGACGACGCCCTCCCGGTCGGTGAGCTTTTTGCCGTCGAAGCGTATTTCGCCGGCGTCGAGCGCGCACACGCCCGCGATCAAGTTGACGCAGGTCGACTTCCCAGAGCCGTTGGGGCCGATCAGGCCTAGGATTTCGCGCTCGCTGATCGCGAAGCTCACGTTCTGTACGGCCTTGATTCCCCCGAAGGAAATGCAAATATTCGTTGCTTCAAGAATATCACGCATTTGTTTTCTTCCTTTTCGGCATGATTTTCTCGCGCAGAGAGCGCCACAACCCGACGATTCCGCCGGGGCAAAAAATCACCATAATCATCAGAATCAGGCCGTAGAGTATCTGGCTGCCGCCGGTCTTTTGTAGCAATATGCTTGCGAACTCGATGATCGGAATCACGATGAACGCGCCGATGACCGGGCCCCAGAGCGTGCCGATGCCGCCCACGATCGCGACGATACCGATCTTGATTGACATGGTGAGGTTCCCGACGCTCGTCGGGTCGATGTAGGTCAGGAAAAACGCGAAGAACATGCCGATCACCGTCGTAATCATGGCGCTGATTTGGAACGCGTACAGCTTGATCTTAAAAGTGGGGATGCCAAGCGACTGCGCGGCGTCCTCATCCCCCTTCGTTGCGCCCAGGTAGTAGCCGATCTTTGACCGGTTGATTCGGTGCGAGACGAAGAGCACGACGATCAGGAGAGCTAGCATGATGTAGTAGAACGGCGTATCCTTGCGAAATGTCAGCCCCCAGAACGTCTCACCGCGGAAGGTTATGAACCTTCCGCCGGCGCCGCCGGTAAACCCCTTGAAGTATAGAAGAAGCACGCGCACGACCTCGGCAAACGCGATCGTCGCGATCGAGAAGTACGATCCGCGCAGCCGGAACGTTCCGTAGCCGCACAACGTTGCGAGACAGTAGGAGATCGCCATCGCGACGAAGATCGAGATGAACGGCGATATGCCGAGTCCCAGATACATGAGGTAGCCGGTATACGCACCGATCGCGACAAACGATGCGTGGCACCAGGAGATCTGCGCGCCGTATCCGCCGATGATGTTCCATGCGACGCCGAGCGCCGCGAAGGAGAAGCAATAGACCAAAATCGACGTCCAGTAATTCGACCGGATTACGGACGGCAGAATCAAAAACGCGCCCAACAAGATAAGACCGATGCCCCAGGCCACGGGCCTTGAACGCAGGGACCGAAAAAGCTGCTTCACCCCACGCGCACCTTCTTTCCGAACAGCCCCTGGGGCTTGAAGTACACAACAATCAAAAATAGCACGAAGATCGCGGCTTGGCCGAGATCCGTCGAGATGACCGCACCGATGACCGACTCAATGATGCCCAGCATGATGCCCCCGATCAGCGCGCCCTTGATGTTGCCCATGCCGCCCATGACGACCGCCACGACGGCGAAGATATTGTAGGAAGAGCCGATGCCCGGATAGACATAGTATAGGGGCGTCAGCATCGTTCCCGCAATGCCGGCAAATACGATGCTGATCGTAAAGGCGATGTTGAAGGTTCTGCCCGTGTTGATGCCGAGCATCTCGGAGACTTGCGCGTTTTCCGCGGCCGCGCGCATCGCCCGGCCGAGGAATGTTCTTT
>JAAYZL010000186.1 GCA_012514855.1 Clostridiales bacterium | reverse complement strand
ATCCGCGGCACGACCGGCAGCCCCAGCGCGAACAGCTCGTGCGCGACGCGGTAGGTGCTGACCGCCTCGATCGACGGATAGCTGAGCAGGATCTCCTCCATGAACCGCGCCGCCGGGTCGCCCTCGTACGCCGCGCGCAGGTCGTCGGACAGCAGATCCCGGATCGCGGTCAGCGTTTGCATGAACGAGAGCGTCAGCTCGTCCGCGCGGTCGTTGCAGGCCTTGCGCGTGCAGTTTTCGCGCTCGAGCTTGTCGCACAGCCCGAGAAACACGCCCTTCGCGATGCTCCGGAGCTGCTCCGCCGCCGTGTAGAGCCGCTCCTCCGAAAGCGTCACGAGGTGGCCGGGCGTGATCGCGCCGACTTCGTAGAGCGTCGGGAACAGCGCCGCCTTCACCGTCGTCAGAAACTCGATCGCGCGCGCGCGGAGCCCGAACCCGCCCGCGGTCTGCTCCTTCATCTCGCCCAGGTTGATCTCCGCAAGCGCGACGGCGACCGCGCGCGCCTGTTCGTCCATCCACTGTTTCAGTTCGCTCATGGAAATTCCTCCTATGGGAGCCGCACCGCGGCCTTAATGCATTATAGCAGAACGGTTTTGGTTGCGCAATGGGCGCCGGTATGCTATTCTTATGCCATGAAGACCGTGATTGTCGCAGAAAAGCCGTCGGTCGCGAGGGACATCGCGCGGGTCGTGGGCGCTTCCGGGCGCGCGGACGGCTATTTCGAGGGAGAACGTTACATTGTAACCTGGGCGCTCGGCCACCTCGTGTCGCTGATGGAGCCGGACGAGATGGACGCGCGCTACAAAAAATGGGCGATGGCCGACCTGCCGATACTGCCCGAGGACATACCGCTCAAGGTGCTTCCGAAGACGAAGGCGCAGTTTTCGACCGTCAAAAAATTGATCAACGCGAAGGAGACCTCGGACGTCGTCTGCGCGACCGACGCCGCGCGCGAGGGCGAGCTGATCTTCCGCTACATCTATAGGATGGCCGGGTGCAAAAAGCCGGTCAAAAGGCTCTGGATTTCGTCGATGACGGACGCGGCGATCCGGCAGGGGTTTGAAAACCTGAAGCCCGCGGGGGCCTACGACGCGCTGTACGAGAGCGCCCGCTGCCGGAGCGTCGCCGACTGGCTCGTCGGCATGAACGCCTCGCGCGCGTTTACGCTCAAATACGGCGCGCTGCTCCCGCTCGGGCGCGTGCAGACGCCGACGCTCGCCTTGATCGTCCGGCGCGACCGCGAGATCGAGGCGTTCGAGCCGAACGACTACTGGGAGATCCGCGCGGACTTCGGCGATTTCGAGGGACTGTGGCACAACCCGGCGACGGACAAGGACCGCGCGGACACGAAGGAGCTCGCGGAGCTTGTCAAGCGCGAGACGCAGGGGAGGGAGGGCACGGTCACGGGCAGCACGCGGGAGTGGAAGCGCGTGCCACCGCCGCAGCTCTACGATTTGACCGGTTTGCAGCGCGCGGCGAACCGGCGCTACGGCTTTTCGGCGGACAGGACGCTGAAGCTCGCGCAGGCGCTCTACGAAAAGCACAAGCTGATCACCTACCCGCGCACCGACAGCCGCCATCTGCCCGAGGACATGAAGCCGAAGGTTGCAAGCGCGCTCAGGGCCATGCCGGAGCCGTATGCAACGCTGGTGGGCGCATCGAAATTGAATTGGAACCTGGCCTCCAGGCGGTTTTACGACGCGTCGAAGGTCTCCGACCACCACGCGATCGTGCCGACCGAGAAGAAAATGGGCGCGCTGTCGCCGGACGAAGGGAAGCTCTACGACATGATCGCGCGCAGTCTCATCGCCGCGCACTACCCGGACTACGAGTACGAGGCGGCGAAGATCGAGGTCGCCGTAAACGGCCATCAATTCCGCGCGGCGGGCTCGGTTCCGAAGGTCGCCGGGTGGAAGGCGGTGCTCGGCGGCGCGGAGGAAAAGGAGCGGGCATTGCCCGCGCTTCCGGACGTCAAAGAGGGGGAAAAGCGGACGGCCGGGAAGGTTTCCGTTCAAAAGAAGAAGACGAAGCCGCCGGAGTCCTTGAACGACGCGACGCTCTTGTCTTTGATGGAGCACGCCGGGCGCGACCTAGAGGACGAGGAATTGCGCGAGCGGATGAAGGACTCCGGGCTCGGCACGCCCGCGACGCGCGCGGCGACGATCGAAAGGCTTCTCGAGGTCGGGCTCGCGAAGCGCGCCGGAAAGGCGATCGTGTCGACGGAGAAGGGCCGGAAGCTGATCGCGGTCGCGCCCGAGGAGATCACGTCCGCGGCGACGACCGGGAAATGGGAAAAGGCGCTGAACCAGCTTACGCAGAACGCGGACGCGGCGAGCCGACGAGAGAGGGCCGAGCGGTTTCTCGAGGGCATCCGGCGGTTTACGGTGTTCCTCGTCGACGCGGCGAAGAAGGCGAGCGGGGACGTGCGGTTCGAGAGGGAACAGAGAAAGCCGGCGCGGCCGGGACGCCCGGCTGCGAATAAAAGGCCGGCGGCGAATAAAAGGCCGGTGTCAGGGAGAAGCAAGAAGGCGGAGAACGCATGACCTACAAACACACATTATACGCGAGCTACCTCGGCTACGTCACGCAATCCATCGTAAACAACCTGCCGCCGCTGTTGTTCGTCACGTTCAACGAGCGCTTCTCCGTGTCGCTCTCCGAGCTCGGGTTTCTCGCGTCGATCAACTTCGGCATACAGATGCTGACCGACCTCTTGGCCGTCAAATACATCGACCGCATCGGCCACCGCAAGGGCGTCGTGATCGCGCAGGCGCTGTCGACGGCGGGGATGATGCTCTTGGGCATACTGCCGTACGCCATGGGAAACGCGTTTCTGGCGATACTGATCCCGATTTCCTTGAACGCCGTCGGCGGCGGGCTGCTCGAGGTGCTCGTCAGCCCGATCGTGGAATCCCTTCCCGGCGAGCACAAGGAAAAGGCGATGAGCCTCCTGCACTCGTTCTACTGCTGGGGGCACGTGGCGGTCGTGCTCTTGTCGACCGCGTATTTCACGCTCGCGGGGGTCGAGAACTGGCGGTGGCTGCCGCTTTTGTGGGCGGCCGTGCCGCTGTTCAACGCGTTTTTTTACGGAAAGGTGCCGCTGTGCGCGCCGGTTCCGGAGCATCTCCGGATTCCGCTGAGGCAGCTCTTCTCGAAAAAGGTGTTTCTGCTGTTCCTCGTGATGATGATCTGCGCGGGCGCGAGCGAGCAGGCGATGAGCCAATGGGCGAGCATGTTCGCCCAGCGCGGGCTGTCGGTCTTGAAGTCGACGGGCGACCTGCTCGGGCCGTGCGCGTTCGCGGTGCTGATGGGGCTCGCGAGGCTTTTGTACGGCATCTTCGGCGCCAGGCTCAGGATTCGGCGCGCGATGGGCTTCTCGGCGGCGCTGTGCGTGTTGAGCTACCTGATCGCGGTGTTCTCGCCGTGGCCGCTGGTGGCGCTGTTCGGCTGCGCGCTGACGGGGCTGTCGGTCGGGCTTTTGTGGCCGGGCACGTTCTCGGTCGTCGCGCGCGCGTTCCCGCAGGGCGGCACGGCGATGTTCGCGGTGCTCGCGCTCGCGGGGGACGTCGGCTGCTCGGTCGGGCCGGGGCTCGTCGGCTGGGTGTCCGCCGGGGCGGGGCTCCCGATGGGGCTGCTCGCCGCCGCCGCGTTTCCGATGATGATGCTGATAAGCAGCCTCGCTTCCCGAAGAAGGAGCGCATAACAAAACAGGGCGGATCAACATTTTCCGCCCTGTCTCTCTATGGAAATCAGTCCTCCTTGACGACCTCGGCCCCCGGCGCGTTCTTGCGCACGCTCTCGATGCCGTTGAGGCAGCCGGCCTTCGCGGAATAGCCCTCGGAGGCGCCGATGATCTCGCCGTTGCGGGCCTTCAGACGGAAGCGGAACTCGCCCGCCTTGTCCTTGTAAATTTCGAATTTGGGGTTGGTCTGCGCTTCGCAGGGCTCGGCGGTCTGATCCTCGAGCTTCGCGACGGGCGCGTTTGCGCGGACGCTCTCGATGCCGTTTTTGCAGCTCGCCTCCGCCTTGTAGACCTCGGAAACGAGTATCGGCTCGCCATTGGACGCTTTCAGCCGGAAGGTAAAGCCGGTGGCGGTCTCCCTGATGACGAATTTGCCCATTGTAAACATCCCCTTCTTTTGTGGTTGACAGAACTATATCATTAATGGCGGGGATTGTCAAGAAATGGGAATGGAAAAAGGGGGAGGGGAATGCCCTCCGATATCCTACTTCCATTTATCAATTTATGCACAATCTTTCCGACGAGGCCAAGCACAAGGATGCTTCTCCCATATCGTATGCATACTTCACCGGCAGCAAAGTAAGCCATCCAGTTGATGGTCATTTCGGTCGTTGGGTCTTGATAGGGGAGGCCGGCTTTAATAACCGTAAAATATAACCCTATGACAAGGACAAAAACGCCTGAAAGAATAATCGCATGAATGAACGTTTTAAGTTTTTCTTTCATCTTCTGCCTCCACGAATTGGAATTCAAGAAGGATCTCGGAAAAATTATGGAACAACATCCCTATCTTCAGCATCGATAGGCCATGTATAAAAAATCACGCCAATTCCACAGAAAATAGCCTGCTCATAGCATTCAAGAGAGTCGGGTAAATCAGCATATCTTTCTCGTTTTGCAGTGCAGATTTCTTCAATGCCCACCATATCCCAGCCTTCAGCAGTTACAAAATCAATCGCCTTCTCTTTTGCGGCGGCTTCATCTTTTGCCTTTATCCAACAATTGATATATGCTCCGGCAACTTCTTCGCTCTCTTCGTTGTTGACGGAAGGTCTCCCCTCAAGCAACAAATAGTAAATTTTCATAATTTCCTCCCGAGAGACAAATTCTTGCTTCCCGCTCCGTTGGGCAAATGCAAAAGGAAAGGGCAGGGCTCCCGCCCCGCCCCCATGTTCAGTCGATCTGATCCAGATTCACGTCGTCGTCCGCGTCGGCCTCTCCCTCTTCGGGCACCTCGTCCGCGACGTTCCCGTTCGTCCTGCCGCTCAAAAATTCCTGCCGGATCTTCTTCTCGAGCGCGTCGAACACCTCGGGGTTGTCCTTGATGAACTTGCGCGCGTTGTCGCGGCCCTGGCCGATGCGCTGGCCCTCGTAGGCATAGAACGAGCCGCTCTTTGAGATCAGCTCGCGCTCGATCGCGAGATCGAGGATCTCGCCCTCGCGCGAGATGCCCTCGCCGTAGAGCATGTCGACGACGCAGCTCTTGAACGGCGGCGCGACCTTGTTCTTGACGATCTTGATCTTGACGCGGTTGCCGACGATCTCGGTGCCGTCCTTGATCGACTCGCTCT
>JAAYZL010000185.1 GCA_012514855.1 Clostridiales bacterium | reverse complement strand
TTACCTAGGAGCCGGAGCGAGGCGTAGCAGCGCTACGTTGAGCGGAAAGCGACAACGCGGGACGGGAAAAGATCCGGCGCGGCGACGCATTGATGTTTGGAATTAGTATTATTCTACGACAGGGGGCTTTCTTTTTCAATGTCCGTCTTCCGGGGATCGGTCCAGGATGCCGAAGGGCGCTCGGGCCGCGCCGCTACGCGAAAACCATGCGTCCGAAGTCCTCGGGGCGGTGGAAGTCCGGGGTCGCGGAGGCCGGCGGATTCCATGCGATGTAGTGCGGCCGGGCGGTCTTGTCGCCGCACTTGTAGCAGTTCGCCCGGATCGCCCGCCCCGGTTCCGCGCGGAATTCGGGCAGGAAGCGCCGGATGAACTCGAACGGCACGCGGTACTCGATCCCCCAACCGCCGTCCATGCGGAACGGCTTCGGCCTGAACAGCTCCTGTTCGTCCGCGACCAGGAGCCTGACCAGATCGGCCCTGCCGCTGCCGAACCCGAGGTACAGGGCGCCGTTCGGGTTCATCTCGACGTTGAAATAGCGGGTATCGCCCGGCGCGGGGCAGAAGAAGAATTCCAAACAACTGTCGTCCGCGATCTGGTGCGGGCGGCCCGTGTGCTCCGCGCGGATGTGCCTCTCCCACGCGCGGAGCCGGACGAACAGCGCGTCCTCCCCATAACAGATCTGCGCCCCGGCGCGGATGTCCGATTCCCCGAGCCACAGGTGGTTGTCGATCCCGAGCGCGGGGATTTTCTCCCAGTCCGGCGCGCCCTCGATTCTCGCAATCGCATACTCGCGCATGGCCTATTCCCCCGCGAAGATGCGATCCATCGCGAGCGACGCGTGGACGATCGTCTGGTCGGTGAACTGCCTGTAGTTCGGGATCATCTCCGCGGCGCACCAGCCGTCGTAGCCGACGGCCTCGAACGCGCGCATGACCGCGGGAAAGTCGACGTCGCCGGAGAGCAGGTCGACGAAGCAGTTGAACCCGCCCGGCTCCCTGCGGTAGTCCTTGAAGTGCACCTTGAGGATGCGGCGGCCGAGGATTTTGATCCACTGCTCCGGGTAGCCCGTCAGCAGCACGTTTCCGACGTCGAAGTAGCAGCCGACGGCCTTCGAGCCGATCTTGTCGATGAAATCGCGCATCTCGAGCGGCGAGAGCAGGAACTTGCTCCAGACGTTCTCGATCGCGAGCTGCACGCCGGCGCGCTCGGCGTAGGGCGCGAGCTCGGCGAATGCCTCGAGCGACGCGTCGTAGGCCCCGTCGTAGGGCAGGAGCGGCGCGCCGTCCTTGAGGAAATCGACGCCGACCGCGCCGGCGAGCACGAGGCAAGATTCCGCGCCCATCTCGGCGGCCATGTCCGCCTGGCGGCGGATGTTGTCCCTCGCCCTCTGCCGCCTTTCCGGCACGGCGCTGGTCAGGAGGTCGTCCCAGCACAGCCCGCTCGCGAGGCTCGGCAGCGCCATTCCCTCGCCCTCGGCGATCCTCCTCGCCTCCCGCGCGGCATTTTCGCGGTTCATGCCCTGCAGCCCGACGGCGTCCATCGACAGCTCGACGCCCGCGAACCCGGCGCGCTTCGCCATCCGGATGCCGTCCTCCACCGAAGTCCCCGCCGGGAACGACCAGTAATTCACACTCTTCTTCATCGCGATTCTCCTTGCCGTCGGTTGATATCAGAACGCCGCGACCTCGCCGGTCTCGAGAGACCGCTTGACACGGCGCTCCCCTCCTCAATCCCAGGTCAGAACGGTCTGCAGCCCCGCGGCCGGGTCGCGCCGGTCGATCATCCGATAGACCTTCTCGATCTCGCTGAAGTGGAAGCGCGTCGGCTTGAAGTATTTGCCCGTCAGCTTTCCGTCCGCGATCAGCTCGATCGCCCACTTGAGGCTCTGGTCCGACGTCCAGCGCACGTAGGAGTACGGCAGCCCCGCCTCCGGGCCGATCGCCTGCGAGGCGACGACCGTGAGCTCGTGGAAGTAGAACTCGCCGAAGTCGAAGTGCACGCCCTCGGTGTGCCAGCCGAGCAGCACGACGCGGCCGCGGTCGCGCGCGAGCTCCATCGCCTGCTGCGCCGCGCCCGGGAAGCCGCTCGCCTCGACGACCACGTCGGCGAGTATGCCCCCGTTCGCGGCCCTGAGCGCCTCGACCGCATTTCCCCTGCCGGGGTTGACGACCGCGTCCGCGCCGGTCTGCTTGGCGACCGCGAGCCGCTCGTCGTTCATGTCGAGCACGATGACTTTGCGCGCGCCGCCGCGCTTTAAGTGCTGCATCACGAGGTAGCCCAAGACGCCGCAGCCGACGACCGCGACGGTGTCGCCGTAGCGGATCTCGGCGCGGTGGACGCAGTGGATCGCCGTCGTCGCCAGCACCGCGAGCGTCGCCTCCTCGGAGGACACGTTTTCCGGAATCTTCGCCGCCAGCACCGCCGGAACCAGCGCGTACTCGGCGTGCTCGCCCAGGCAGATCACGCGGTCGCCGACCTTGAACTCGCCGACGTCGGTCCTGATGACGGAGCTCGCCGGGCCGAGCGAATCCATCTGCGTGCCGCCGCCCGCGCCCTGCGCCCCGCCGGGGCCGACGGCCACGACCGTGCCGACCAGCTCGTAGCCGGGCATCACCGGGTATTCGCGCCACTGGGGCCACTTCTGCTCGGTGAAGTTGGGGTAGGTGCCGCGGTACAGCATCATCTCCGTTCCGGCGCTGACGCCGGAGAGCTCGGTCTTGACCAAGAGCGTCTGCTCGCCCGGCTCCGGAATCGGCACCTCCTGTATCTCGACCTGCCTCGGCCCCGTGATGACGATCTTCTTCATGCGCTTGTCCATGCTGTTCTATCCTTTCTATGGGAAACTTATCGGAAACTTGCCGCCGCGCTACCCCTTCAGCATCTGGCGGGTGCGCATCTTCTGGTTGAAGTAGTCGAGCGCGACCGCGAAGAGTATGATGCCGCCCTTGACGATCATCGTCGCGTAATAGGAGACGCCCAACAGGTTCAGGCCGTTGGAGATCAGGCTCAGCAGGATGACGCCGCAGGCCGCGCCGACGACGGTCCCCTTGCCCCCGAACAGGCTGTTGCCGCCGATGATCGCGGCGCTCATGATCTCGAGCATCGAGTTGCTGCCGGCGCTCGGCGTCGCGGCGCCCAAACGCGCGCTGAGAATGATGCCCGCCGCGGCCCCGCAGAAGCCGCTGATGACGAACGCGAGGATCTGTATCTTTTCGACCGGCACGCCGACCAGCCGCGCCGCCTGCCTGTTCGCGCCGACGGCGTAGAGCCTGCGGCCGAACGCGGTCTTCGAGAGCGCAAACTGCCCCACCGCGAAAAATGCGAGCATGATCGCGATCGGGAGCGGGATTCCCAGCACATGGCCTGTTCCGATGAACGTATATCCCGCGGGGAGGTTGCCGATGGACACGGCGTCGGTCGCGATCAGCGCGATGCCGTCGCAGAGCATCTGCACGATCAGCGTCAGGATGAACGCGTTCATGCCGATCCTGGAGACGCAGAAGCCGTTGAACAGCCCGATCAGCGCGCCGGCCGCGAGCGCGGCCAATATGCCCGGAAGCACGGAAGCGCCCGTCGCCCCCATGAGCCGCGTCATGACAAGCGCCGCGGCGACCGAGGAGAGCGAGATGTTCGAGCCGATCGACAGGTCGTTTCCCCCGCCGATCAGCACAAAGGCGAGGCCGGTGGCCGCGATGCCGGTAAAGGAGAACTGCTGCGCGATCGTCGTGATGTTCTTGACCGTCGCGAAGGAAGGCACGAACAGGGTCATCGCGACGAACAGGATCAGGGTCGCGACGAACACCGGGTTGCTCGTCCATCCCCGATACAGCCTTGTGAGCACGGTCTTTTTCATCGTTCCCCGCCCTGCTTTCCGCCCGCGCGGGAGGCCCCGCGCGGGCAGGTAGTGCGCCGTTGAAAACAGTGTCCGTCAGTACACGTTGCCCCAGATGGTGTCGCCGGCGGCCTCGATGGACGCCTTGCGCAGGTCGCCGACCTCGACGGGCTGCGAGACCTCCGCGGGGAAGTTGCCCTTCGCGATCTCGATCGCGCCCGCGACCGCGTTCCTGCCGAACGAGAACGCGTCGGTGTTGGCGGTCATGAATACGTAGCCGGAGGTGATGAACTCCATCGCGAGCGGGTCGCCGTCGATCGAGCAGATGATCACGTGGCCCTCCTCGCCCAGCGCCGTCCAGCGGCCGGCGGTCTGCAGGCAGCTCATGATCGTCGGCAGCAGGAAGTCGGAAGGCACGTAGATCGCGTTGAAGTCGTCGATGCCCTGCAGCGTGTCGGTCAGGCGGCTGAACGCCTTGTCCGCGTCCCACTCGGTGGCGACTTCCGCGACGATCTCAAAGCCGCGCTCCGCGGCCGCGGCCTTGAAGCCCTCGGTGCGCTCGACGGCGTTCTGGTCCCGGAGGTCGCCGACGAGCTCGATGACCTTGACCTTCTCGTAGCCCTGCTCGGCCGCGCCGTCGGCCATCGCCAGCGCGCAGGCTTCCGCGCACGCGAAGTTGTCGCAGGTGATCGCCAGCGCGACGTCCTTCATGTCGGCGGGCATGCGGCCCATCGCGATGAACGGAATTCCCGCCGCGACGCAGTCCGCGATCGAGGAGACGATGGCCTCGGTGTCGTTGGGCACGCAGACGACCGCGTCCACGCCCTTGGAGATCAGGTCCTCGATCTGGGTCTTCTGCTTTGCGGTGTCGCCGTCCGCGACGACGGAGATGTACGAAACCCCCGCGGCCTTGGCGGTCTCTTCCGCCATGTAGAGTTCGCCCTCGAAGAAGGAGCTCTGCATCGACGGCATCGAGATCCCGATCACGATGCCCTCTTCCGCATGCGCGCACATGGACAGGGTCAGCATTGCGGCCAACAGAATCAGTACGATCTTCCTCATGGAAATTCCCTCCTTTATTTTCTGGCTTTCCGCCAAAATGAACGCTATTTCATGACCTTCGCGCGGATGGTGTCCATCAGGACGACGAAGAAGATGACGCAGGCGTAGACGACGCTGTAGGCGTTCGGCGCGGCCCCGAGCAGCACCAGCGAATTCGAGATGCAGCTCATGATCAGCGCGCCGATCAGGGCGCAGGGGAACGTCGAGCCCTTGCCCCCGAACAGGCTCGTGCCGCCGAGCACCGCCGCGATGATCGCCATCGTCTCCTGACCCGCGCCGAGGTTCGCCGGCACGGAAACCACCTGCGACGAGGACACGATGCCCGCGACGCCCGCCATGAAGCCCGCCGCCGCGTAGACGAACACCTTGACCCGGGTGATATTGATGCCCTTGTCGCGCGCGGTCTTTTCGCTGTCCCCGACCGCGTAGATGCGGCGGCCGAAGCTCGTGGCGCTCAGGAATATCTGGAAGAGTATCGCGATCGCGAGCACGACAAACACCTGCGAGGGGATGCCCAGCAGCTTGAACGACGTGAGCTTCCCCCAGGTCATCGGCATCAGCCCCGTGCCGCCGCCGGTGATCAGGAGGCCGAGCCCGCGGCACGCGTACATCGTCGCGAGCGTCGTGAGCAGCGGATAGACCTGCAGCTTCGCCGCGATGATTCCGTTCAGCACGCCGACCGCCGTTCCCGTCAGAAGCCCCGCCGCGCACATCGCGGGCGAAGTCCAGCCGAGCTTCTTGCCGCAGAACTGCATCACCGCCGCGCAGAGGAACAGGAGCGACCCGAGGCTCATGTCGATGCCGCGCGTGATCATCGCGAGCGCCATGCCGATCGAGAGCGCCATCAGGACCGTCGACTGCGTGAACAGGTTTATGATGTTCCTGCCGGTCAGAAAGCGGTCGTTGATCAGGGACATCGTGACCACAAACGCCGCGGCCGCGATGTAGATGATGTTCGAGAGCAGGAATTCCCTGGAAAAGAAGCCCTTTTTCCTGTTCAGACCCTCCACGGTATCCCCTCCTCAGCGCATCGTGTGGCGGATGATCTCGGACTGGTTGATGTCCGCTCCCTCGAGGTCCGCGACGAGCGCGCCGCGCGCCATCACGCCGACGCGGTCGCACATGCCGAGGATTTCCTCGATCTCCGAGGAGACGAGCAGTATCGATACGCCGCCCCTCGCGATCTCGTCGATCAGGCGGTAGATCTCGCTCTTCGCGCCCACGTCGATGCCGCGGGTCGGCTCGTCGAGGATCAGGATGTCCGGCGCGAGGTGCATCCACTTTCCGATGACGACCTTCTGCTGGTTGCCCCCGGAGAGCTTGCCGGAGAGCTGATACGGGCCGGGCGTCGAGATGTCGAGCATGTCGATCACGCCGCGGGTGATCTCCTCGTCCCTGCGCTTGCTCAATATTCCGAACCGGTTCTGAATCTTCTTGAGCGCCGTGATCGTGATGTTCAGGTTGATGCCGAGCTCGAGGAACAGCCCCTCGTCGCGGCGGTTCTCGGTGAGGTAGCCGATGCCCAGCTCCTTGAGCTTCCGCGGCGACGGGTTTTTGACCTCCCGGCCCTTGACCTCGACCTTGCCGGAGCGCAGCTTGTCCAGCCCGTAGAACGCGCGGATCAGTTCCGTCCTTCCCGAGCCGATCAGCCCGTACAGGCCGTAGACCTCGCCGCGGCGGAGCTCGAGGTTCACGTGGTTCAGCTTGTCGTCGGTGCAGATATCGGTGAGCCTGAGCACGACCTCGGTGTCCGCGATCTGCCGCGCCGTCTTGTAGAACAGCTTGCCTGCCTTCGAGCCGATCATCATGCGGATCACGTCGTCCTTCGTGAGCCGGGCGCAGCTTCCCTCGCCGGCGTTGCGCCCGTCCCTAAGCACATACGCGCGGTCGCACAGGTTCAGCGCGCTCTCGATGTCGTGCGTTATGTATACGATGGCCTTGCCCTCGCTTCGGAGCTTGCGCACGATCGCGTACAGCTTTTCCCGCTCGCGGGTCGTAAGCGACGTCGAGGGCTCGTCCAGAATGATGATCTTCGCGTCCTTCAGCACCGCGCTCGCGATTTCGACGATCTGCTGCTGGCCCATCGTGAGCCTCGACACCTTCGCGGCGGCCGGGATGTCCATCTCGAACTCGCGGAATATCCGCTCGGTCCGCTCGCGCATCGCCTTCCGGTCGATGAACGGCGTGCCCCGCCTGCGCGGGAAGCCCTCGACGAACAGGTTTTCCTGCACGGTCAATTGCTTGAAGAGCGAGAGCTCCTGGTGGATGAACGCGATGCCGGCCCTCTGCGCGTCGGCCACCGAGCGGATGTTCGCAACCTGGCCGCCGATGAAGATTTCGCCCGCGTCGCGCCGGATGACGCCGCCCAGCGCGTTCATCAGCGTCGATTTGCCCGCGCCGTTTTCGCCGAGCAGCGCGACGACCTCCCCGGCGTCCGCGGCGATTTCGACGTCCTTTAACGCCTGCACGCCCGGATAGGCCTTCGAGATGCCGCGCATCGCAAGGAACTTCTCGCCCATAGACCGCCCTCCCCCTGTCCCGGGGCCCGCCGCCGCGGAAGTAGTTTTTCTTAGATTGAGAATAACTGATTCATGTATATGATAAACGACCGTTTGCCATTTGTCAACGGGTGCTTCCGGCTTTATTTTTTGGACGATTGACTTTTTTAGAGCATCCCTGTATAATCATAATACCAAGTGCATCACAAAAGACGCGCGCAGGAGCATTTTATGACGAATTCTTCCAGCATGACCCCCGGAAATTCCAAGACGCTCAACCTTCTCAAGGTGCTGGGCTTCCTGCGCGGCCAAAGCGAGGCGACGGTTTCGGACATCTCTTTGAACACGTCGATACCGCTCGCGACGGTCTACCGGATCACGCATACCCTTCTCCGGGATGGCCTCATTTCCCAGAATGAGAAGGTATCGTCCCCGAACGGCCGCCAGCCGGCGCTGTATTCGATCAATCCGGGCTATGCGAACGCGATTTGTATCATCATAGAAAAAACCTCGGTGTCCGTCTGCCTCGCGGACATGCGCGGCGCGGCGCTTCGGGTCGAGGAGTTCGAGCTGCGCCCGCGGATCGAAAAGGAGAGGGTGCTCGAGGAGATCGACGCGGCGATCCGAACCCTCATGCAGGCGCAGTGGGGGGACGTCAGGCTCGCGGAGAAGGTGCGCGTCATCCACGTGGCGGTCGCGGCGGACGTGGACATCGCCGGCGGGAGGATACAGCGCTTCTCCGGCGCGAGCTGCTTCGACGATTTCGGGATGGCCGCCTATTTCGAGGGGCGGTACGGCGTTCCCACGTACCTGAACAAGCTGCTCTTTGTGGAAGCGGTCTCCAGCATCAAGAACTACTGGCGCTACAGCTTCGACCACTACGTCTACCTGCACATCGGCGTCGGCTTCGGCGCGACCATCGTCGTCGACCGGAAGATCTACACCGGCGCGAAGGGCAAGGCCGGCGAGCTCGTGCGGTTGAAGCTCCCGGACGGGCGCTCGTGGGAGGAGGCGTACAACACGGGCAACCTCTACCAGCGCCTCGTCCGGGCGGCCGCCGAAAGCCCCAATTCGCACCTCAACGGCATCCTGATGGATTCGCTGACCCCCGCGCGCTCGGAAAACGCCCACTCGCTGATGGTCGTGCTCGACAAGGCGCTCGAGGCGGACTGCGCGGAGGCGGTCGCGATGGTGTCCGAGGCGGCGGCGGGCTGGGCGACCGCGATCTGCCAGCTGAACACGTTTTTCGACCCGGAGGTCGTCGTCATCGGCGGCGACATCTCCGCGAAGACGCCCAACGTGTTCGACCTGATCCGCCGGACGCTGCTGGAAGGCGGCGGGTTCGAGGGCGTGGTGCTGCCGGCGGAATACGAGACCTCGCTGATGGACGCGGTAGCGCTCGGCGCTTTGGACACGCTCTACGAGAAGGTCTACGGCGATCTCGCCGCGGCATTTTGCCACTAGGAGGTAGACGCATGAAGCAGGCGCTGTTTCTGATCAACTTCGCCGAGCAATATACGCGCGGCTACACGCAAGCGGAGGCTCTGCGCTTCGCGGCCGAAGCGGGGTTCGCCGGGGTCGAGGCGACGAATCTCGCCGAGCTCTCGACCCCGGACCTGAAAAAGGCCGAGGCGCTGGCCGCGACTGCCGCGGAGCTCGGTCTCGCGATCCCCTGCATGTCGATGGGAGCCCGGCTCGAGTGCGAAAACTGGCGCGAGCGGGTGCGCCTTTTGAAGGAATACGTCGACGTCGCGCGCGCGCTCGGCGCCCCGCTGTTTCACCACACGCTCGCGCCGACGCTCGGCATGCTCCCGGAGGAGATGCCCTTCTACCGCGACGTCCGCGCGCAGTTGATCGAGGCCGCGGCGGACGTCCAGCAGTACGCGCGGGCGTTCGGCATCACCTGCGTGTACGAGGATCAGGGGTTCGTCGTCAACGGCGTGCACGACTACGAGGATTTCTACGACAGCCTGCCGCTCGACAACAAGGGGGTCGTCGCGGACCTCGGCAACATCTACTTCTACGGCGAGCAGCCCGCCCGCTTCACCGCGCATTTTCTGCATAAAATCCGGCACGTGCACGTCAAGGACTACCTGTTGAAGCCCGGCGGCGGGCAGTTCCCCGGCCGCGGGTGGTATCTGAGCAAGCAGGGCGACTTTATCCGCGGAACCGTGCTCGGCCACGGCGCGACGGATTTCGTGCCGATCTTCCGCACGCTGATCCGCGGCGGCTATGACATGTGGTATTCGCTGGAATTCGACGGCATGGAGGACCCGTTCCGCGCGGCGGTGCTCGGGCGCGAGAACATGCAATATTACTTCGCCGAGGCCGCGCGCCAGCTCGGACATTCCGATGTGGTTCGCATCGGCGACTGAGCGCTCCGCATGAAAGGACGAGCGATGAGCGGCCGGCGCGCGGAGATTTTCCGCAGGCTCCCGAGGACGGTCCTCGGCCTGGCGGTCTTCGCCTTCGGCGTATACCTCGCCGTCTCCGCGAACATCGGCCTCGCGCCGTGGGACGCCCTGAGCATGGGCATCTCGTACCACACGCCGCTGTCCTTTGGCGGAGCGGGGATCGGCGTGAGCGTGCTCGTCTTGGCGGTCGACCTCGCCCTGCGGGAAAAGATCGGCCTCGGGACGATCCTCAACGCCGTGCTCGTCGGCGTGTTTCTCGACCTGTACGACCTCATCGGAATCGTCCCGGAGCTTTCCAATCTGCCGCTCGGCATCGCGGTCATGGTCGCGGGACTGTTCGCGATGAGCCTGGGGCAGTATTTCTA
>JAAYZL010000184.1 GCA_012514855.1 Clostridiales bacterium | reverse complement strand
GCGTCGTGAGCTTGATGTTCAAGGCCGCGTCCGGCGCCTCGAACAGGCAGACCTCGCCCCAGCAGCGCTCGTAGATGTCGGCGTCGTCGGTCGCGCTCCAGCCGCGCTCCCTCGCGTGCTCGTACGCGCGAAGGATACTCTCGCGCCGGAACGTCTGCGGCGTCTGCGCGGCGCGCAGATTCTGGCGGTCGAGCGTCTGCACGCGCCCGGTCGCGCGGTCGACGAGCTTGATCGTGTCGGCGACCGGCGCGCTGCAGATGCCGCTCCCCTTCCGGACGGCCAGCTCGATCGAGCGGCGGACGATTTCGTCCGTCACAAACGGCCGCGCGGCGTCGTGGATCGCGACGATGTCGACGTCCTTCGGAACCGCCCGCAGGCCGTTCAGCACGGATTCCTGCCTCGTCGCCCCGCCCTCGACGACGGCGCTGACCGACGAAAACGCCTCTTCCGAGGCCGCGAGCGCGCGATAGGCGTCCATGTCGCGCCTCGCGAGCACGAGCGCGATCCCCTGAAAGCGGCCGGTTTTCTGCAGCGCGCGCAGGCACCGCCCGAGCACGCTCTCGCCCTCGAGCCTCTGAAACACCTTGTTCTCCGAAAAGCCCGCGCGCTCGCCTCTTCCGGCGGCGACGACGACCGCCCAGGCGGTCACGGCCTCACGCGGTACATCTCGGCCGCGTCCTGCTTGAGCGCGTGCTCCCCGATTGAGAGCACCTCGTACTCCGTGTACCGCCCGCCGAAGCGGATGCCCAGCACGTCGCCGACCTTGACGTCCGTCCCGGGCTTTCCTTCCCTGCCATTGACGGTGATGTGCCCGGTCGAACAGGCGTCGTTCGCGACGCTCCTGCGCTTGATGATTCTGGAGACCTTCAGGTACTTGTCCAGCCGCATCGACGCGATTTCCGCGCGCGGAACGGGCTTTTTGGCCTCGATCTCTTTTCTGCTCATGCTTCCTCCAGTACGCGAAACAGGGCTGCTCCCGCAGGAAGCGGCCCTGTGCTATCCCCACGCGGGTTTTTTAGAACTCGTCGCGGAAGCCCTTGCCCGGCTTGAACGCGGGCGCCTTGCTCGCGGGAATCTCGATCGTCTCGCCGGTCGCGGGGTTGCGTCCGGTGCGGGCGCCGCGCTCCTTGATCTCAAACGTGCCAAAGCCCATCAGCTGGACCCTGTCGCCCTCCTTCAGGGCCTCTGTGACGGAATCGATAAACGCCGCGAGGCCGAGCTCTGCCTGCTTCTTGGAAAGTCCGGACTTTTCGGCGATTTTCGAGATGAGAGTAACCTTATTCATTCGTGCCACCTCCATATATTCTTGACCTGAAACCTGAATGCCGCGCATAAGCCTTGAGACAATTCGTGGAAAAACCTGAAAATCCTGCTAATTCAAATGTTTTTCTGACAATTTTACGCGATTCCAGTACGCGTCCATCTCCGCAAGTGCCATCCCCGCGAGCGCCTTGCCGTCCTTGAGGATCAGCGCCTCCATCTCCTCGAAGCGCGCGATGAATTTGTCCGTCGCGCGGTTCAGGAGCAGCTCCGGGTCGAGCTTCAAAAGCCGGATCACGTTGACCGCGGCGAACAGCAGATCGCCGGCCTCGCCCTCGACGTCTCCACCCTGTTCCATCGCCTCGCGGAGCTCGTCCGCCTCCTCGGAGATTTTGAAGAAGCACTCCCCGGCGTCCTTCCAGTCGAAGCCGACGTCCGCGGCGCGCTTTTGCACCTTTTCCGCGCGCATCAGCGAAGGAAGGCTCTTCGTGACGCTTTTCAGCACCTCGGCCTGCGTGTCCTGGTGGCGCTCTTCCTTCTTGAGCTTCTGCCAGAGCGAGAGCACCTGGTCGGGCGTGTCCGCGCTGGCCGTCGAAAACACGTGCGGGTGGCGCGAGATCATCTTGGTGGCGATCGCCGTGATCACGTCGCCGATCGCGAACTCGCCGTGCTGGCGCGCGATCTCCGCGTGCAGAACGATCTGCAAAAGCACGTCGCCGAGCTCGTCGTAGAGGGCTTCGGCGTCGCCGCGGTCGATCGCGTCGACGGCCTCGTAGGCCTCCTCGACGAGGTTCGCGCGCAGCGTCCGGTGCGTCTGCCTGCGGTCCCACGGGCAGCCCTCCGGAGAGCGCAGCCGGCGGATCACGCGGTCGAAGTCGTCAAAGCCGTAGCGCTCGAGCGCCGTCAGCTCCCGCTCCGCGGGCACGAGCGCGCTCAGGCGGTGGTCATAGAGGGGCAGCCTGTCCAGGTTTACAAGCGAGGTCCGTTCAATCTCCCCGTCCCCCGAGCGCACGTAGATTTTGCATTCGGCCGGGTAGCAGTCCATCAGCTTTAACTTGACCTCGGAGGCGAGCTCGCGCGTGGCCAGTTCGCGGACAAGGGCGTTGCGGTCGGCGTGCAGCGCGAAATTCTCCCAGTCGGACGCCTCGAAGCAGTCTGTCGCGCCGCCCGCGTGCGCCCAGAGCCCCTCCTCGATCGGCGGCCCGGCGATGATGTCGACCGGCGCTTCGCAAAGTTCGATCAGCTTCCCGACGCTCCGGTCGCGCACGTCGAACACCGCGTATGCGACCGGAGCGGACTTTGCCTTCCCAAGCACCGCCTGCGCGGCCATCTCCGCGTGGCGGTCGAAATCCTCCGCACCCTCGTAGAGCGCGTCCAGCGCCTCGTAGGGCACTCCGTTTTCCCGAAGCCATTCGCTGAGCCCGCAGCGCTCCGTGTGCAGCATGACCGCCCCGGAGCCCCTCAGCGCGCATTGAGCCTCTTCCGTAAGCTGCCCCCTGCGATATCCGACACCGATCACCGTAATCTGCGCCATTTTTTGCCATCCTCCGCAAATCCAATGATCGGATTATAGCACATCATCGGAGGTCTGGCAACGCCCGGAGCGGACAGCGGGCGGCGCCCGGCTATTGCTCCATCTGGCGCGCGATGATGCTGGTCGTCGTCTCGGCGACCTTCTGGTCGATCTCCCCCATGGTGACGCCGGAATCGCGGCTCAGGAGCATCAGCCCGCCGATGATCTCGCCGTCGGCCAAGATCGGCGCGATCAGCTGCGCGGAATAGGCGTCGGCGCGGTCGTCGACCGCGATCGGGATCATCTTCGCGCCCGCGGAGACATTGAGCACCGAAATCTGTCTGCTCTGCAGGATTGCCTCGACCTCGGGGCTCAGCGCCTTCTCGATCAGGTCGCGCTTCGCGCCCCCGGTCGCGGAGACGACCGCGTCCCGGTCGCAGATGCAGGTGATGTGCCCGAGCGTGCGATACAGCGAATCGGTGTAGTCCTTGGCGATGTTCGCGATCTCCCCGATCGGCGAGTACTTCTTGAGCACGACTTCCCCGTCGTGATCGGTGAAAATTTCGAGGGGATCACCTTCCCTGATCCGAAGCGTGCGGCGAATCTCCTTTGGAATTACGACGCGCCCAAGCTCGTCGATTCTGCGCACGATGCCAGTCGCTCTCATTGCAATCTTCCTTCCAACATGTTTTCTCATTGGGCCTTTTTTCTGCGAAATCCAAGGTTATTATTCAGAGCGCGAGCGGGATTTATGCGCTTTCGGCACGGAGCGCGTCGGTTGGAAAATCCAAGCATTGCGATTTTTGCCGCGTTTTGCTATACTACAATCGAGCGGTTCACAACGAAACGGAGGGACGCGGATGAAGATCATGCTGTTGAACGGGCCGAATCTCAATATGACCGGTACGCGCGAACCGGACATCTATGGCAAGGCCGGCTTTGAGGAAATCGTCGGGGGCGTCAAGTCCGCCGCCGCCGAGCGCGGGCACGAGATCACTTGCCTCCAGAGCAACTCGGAGGGCCAATTGATCGACTGGATTCAGGCTGCGCACTTCGAGCACTACGACGGCATCGTCATAAACCCCGGCGCGCTGGCGCATTACTCCTACGCGCTGATGGACGCGCTCTCCTCCGTGCCCGTTCCCGCGGTCGAGGTGCACCTGTCAAACATCCACGCCCGGGACGAGTTCCGCCGCAAATCCGTGACCGCAACGGCCTGCGTCGGGCAGATTTCGGGCTTCGGCCCGCTCGGCTACGTGCTCGCGATCGAAGCGCTAAATGCATTGAAAACAGTCAAAATATAGTACGGCTATAATGGATTTGCAGGATTATCCGACAACATAACCAATAATTTTCAAAACATGCCGAAAAATACTATGTACTTCCGCGGATTTGCAGTATATAATATGACCATCTTGCAAATTTGAGGGAGGGACCTGCTGTGTCCTACGCAAACGACGTTCTTCTACATGTCATCGAGAGAAACCCGGGGGAACCGGAGTTCCATCAGGCCGCGCGGGAAGTGCTTGAGTCGCTCGCGCCGGTGGTCGATCAAAACCCGGTCTATCACAAAAACGGCATCCTCGAGCGCATCGTCGAGCCGGACCGCGTGATACTGTTCCGCGTTCCGTGGATCGACGACAAGGGCCACATCAAGGTCAACAAGGGCTATCGCGTGCAGTTCAACAGCGCGATCGGGCCGTACAAGGGCGGCCTGCGCCTCCATCCGTCGGTCAATCTGGGGATCATGAAGTTTTTGGGCTTTGAGCAGATCTTTAAAAACTCGCTGACCGGCCGCCCGATCGGCGGCGCGAAGGGCGGCTCGGACTTCGACCCGAAGGGCAAGTCCGAAACCGAGGTCATGAGCTTCTGCCAGAGCTTCATGACGGAGCTCTACCGCTACGTAGGCAAGGACGTGGACGTCCCCGCGGGCGACATCGGCGTCGGCGCGCGCGAGATCGGCTTCATGTTCGGCCAATATAAGCGCATCACGGGCCTGTACGAGGGCTTCATCACCGGCAAGGGCCTCACCTACGGCGGCTCGCTCGCGCGCAAGGAGGCGACCGGCTACGGGCTGGTGTACCTGATGGAGGAATTGCTCATGTCGAAGGGCGAGGACTTCGAGGGCAAGCGCGTCGTCGTGTCCGGCTCCGGGAACGTCGCGATCTACGCGCACGAGAAGGCGACGCAATTGGGCGGCAAGGTCGTCGCGATGTGCGACTCGAACGGCTGGATCTACGACGAGGAGGGCGTCGACCTCGACGCCGTCAAGCGGATAAAGGAAGTCGAGCGCAAGCGCATCAAGGAATACCTCTCCTACCGTCCGAAGGCCGAGTACCACGAGGACGGCTCGATCTGGGACGTTCCGTGCGACATCGCGCTTCCGTCCGCGACGCAGAACGAGCTCAACGGCGGGCACGCGAAGGCGCTGATCAAGAACGGCCTGATCGCGGTCGGCGAAGGCGCGAACATGCCCTGCACGCACGAGGCGGTCGCGGCGCTCCAGAGCGCCGGCGTGATGTTCGTCCCCGGCAAGGCGGCGAACGCCGGCGGCGTCGCGACTTCGGCGCTCGAAATGACGCAGAACAGCATGCGCCTGAGCTGGACGTTCGCGGAGGTCGACCAGAAGCTCAAGCAGATCATGGTCAACATACTGCGCAGCACCACCGCGACCGCCGAGAAGTACGGTTTTGCGGGCAACTACGTCGCGGGCGCGAACATCGCGGGCTTCATGAAGGTCGCCGAGGCGATGCTCTCGCACGGGCTCGTCTGATCCTCCGCTCAAAAAAACGGGTCATCCGCAAGGATGGCCCGACTTTTATTTGACGATGCTTTGCACCCATTTCCCCTGACGGTAGCGCCTGATGCCGAACGCCATCTTCGCGAGCGCCTCTATGTATGTCGAGAGATAGACGTATTTCAAATCCCACTTCAGCACGATCCCCGCGATCGCCGCGAGCGGCACGCCGATCACCCACAGCGGCGCGACGTCGATCACGGCGGCGGCGCGCACGTCCCCGCCGGTGCGCAGAAGGCTCACGATCACCGTGCAGTTGATCGCGTGCACCCACGAGAAGCCCATCAGTATGTAGATCATCTCCTTCGCCATCCGGGCGGTTCCGGCATCGACCGGGAAGAGGCCGACGATCAGCCCGCTCAGCGGCAGCACGAAGGCCAGGCAAAACGCCTGCGTGATCAGCGGCGAGGCGAACATGAACCGCTTCGCGTAGAGCTTTGCGCGCTCGAGCCGGCCCGCGCCGAGCGCCATGCCGACCATCACGCCGGACGCGTGGCACAGCGCGCGGATCGCGATGCCCGAGAGCTGGTCGACGTTCGAGAAGATGCCGGCCGCGGCGCTGGCCGCGACGCCGTCGCCGAGGCGCCCGTAGACGGCCGAATACGTGACCGTTCCGGCCGCCCACAGCGCCTCGTTCACGAGCACCGGCATCGCGATCGCGAGGAACTGCCGGACCTGCGCGGAGGTCGGGAGCATCTCCCGGAACCTCGCCGCGGTCGCGAAGCGGTACCGGCGCGCGTAGAATTCAATGAGGAACAGCTCGACCAGCGTGCCGATCAGGGTCGCGGCCGCCGCGCCGCGCACGCCCCAACCGCCGATCCAGCCGTGGTCGAAGATCAGCAGGTAGTTGAACACGACGTTCGTCAGAATGCCCGCGATGCTCGAAAACATCGGCAGCTTCACCTGCTCGGTGGATTTCAGCACCGCCGCGCGCACGAGCGACTGGCTCTGCACGAAGTACACAAACCCCATGATGCCCAGGTACTCCGCGCCCAGGTTCACGACGTCCTCGCTCTTGGAAAGCATTTGCATGATCGCCCTCGGCGCGAAGATCGACGGAAGCCCGATCACGGCGGCGACGGCGAGCCCCACGACCGTCGCGATGCCGAACGTGCGCCGGACGCCGAGCACGTCGCGCTTCCCCCAATACTGCGCGACGAAGATCGAGGAACCGCTGATCGCGCCGAACAGCGCGACCTGAAACAGGAACGACACGCGGTTCGCCTGCGAGACCGCCGCGATCGGCAGATCGTTTCCGATGGCGGCGATCATCAGGTTGTCGACGAGCTGCATCGAGGACGCGACGACGCTCTGCAGCGCGATCGGAATCGCAAGGCGAAAAAGCTGGGAGGAAAACTCGCGCTCCCAGCGGAAAATCGAGCGTTGCATTTTGCTCCTTTGGCCCGCGGGCTTTTATACTTTGTCCTGGCGAAGCTCGCCGATCGGGAATTGGGAAATCCGCAAGTCCGTCCAGCCGAACGGGGCGAGCTCGACCGTATAGGTCTCGCGCGCGTCGAGCTTCGGCAATATCGGGATCGGCGCGCTGTTCGCGCCGCTCAGGTGCCAGTCGATCGGCACGGCCTTCGCGAGCACCTTGACCGGCGGCTCGCCGCGCTTGAACGGCCGCTCGACGCCCTTTTCGCGCACCGCCTTCATCGGCTCGTCGCGAACGAGCGCCCAGCCCCATTCCTCCGCCGTGTCGATCCGCCCGCCCTCGCCCTCGCGCGGCTCCGGCGCGAACGCCATGACCAAGGGGCCGAGCTCCACGGCCGCGGACTGATGGTACCAGCCGCGGACGACGCGCGGCGTGGAGTTCAATTCCAGCCTGACGACGTCGCCCGTCTGCCAGCGCCGCCTGACGCACGCGGTCTCCCCGGCGCGCACCTGCATGATCTCGCCGTCGGGCAGGTAGATCATCGGCTGGCGCACCCACGCGGGAATCCGCAGGTACAGCGGGAACTCCGCCGGGCGCTTCAGGGACAGCTCGATCGCGACGGAGTCCGAGAACGGGTAGTCGGTCGCGACGCGGAGCTTCACCGGCACGCCCGATGCGCGCGTGCGGACGAGGCACGGCGCGTAGCTCAGCGCCGCGAGCCCGCCGTCCTGCGTCGCCGCCCACAGGTGCTGGACGAACTTCGGCCACGCCGGGAGCGTGCGCACGGCCTCGAAGCCGAGCGCCTCGAGAAACAGCGTCGCGTCCGCGCCGGCGCTGTAAAAGCCGCGCTCGTCCTCCGACACCAGCGCCTGGTTCGCCTGCAGCACGCGCTGCACGCTGCGCATGTCCTCGGAATACGCCGCCGGAAGCGCGTTGAACGCGATCTTTTCGAGCAGATCCGGAATCTCCTTGCCGAGGTCGCCCATCGAGAACAGCGTTTCGAGCGTGTTCAGCATCTCCGCGACCGCCGGAAGCGACGTGCCCTGCACCGGGTTTGCGCCGCTCAAATGGTCGTCGCCGGTGAACATGCCGTAGGCGACGCCGTGGTATTTCATCAATTTCTCCCAGCCGAAGCGGAAGCCGCCGACCTCCTTGAAGCCGCTCTTGAACAAATTGATCACGCCGGGCGTCTTCAGCCCCATCGCGATGTTCTCGGCGTTCGTCAGGTGGTACTGCGTGCGGAAGTACGGGCGACGGTCGCCCTCGAGCGGCTCGTTGCGCTCCTCGTGCAGCGCCTCCTTGAGCCGCGCCCAGCGGAGCGTCCGGCCCATCGACTGCGTGTTGGGGAACGTATGGAAGTAGTTCGGCCAGTCGAGCGTCTGCTCGCGAAGCCGACGGCAAAGTTCCAGCAGATACGCCTGCCCGGTCAGGTTGTAGAGCCACAGCGCGACGAGCATGTTCTCTCCGCCGCGCGCGACCGCCCGGTCGTTCAGCGGATGGGTCGCGAGGGTTCGGAACTGGTACTTGAAAAACGCGTCCATGAACTTGAGCACATTGCGGTCGGCCGTCGCCTCGAAGTGGTGCCTGAGCGCGCGCAGGGCGAGTATCCGCGGCCAGTAGTCGCGGTTGTTCGCGGGGCCGAACCAGCCCTCCTCGCCCTGCGAGGCGATCAATCCGTCCGCATACTCTCCGGCGCGCGCCTTCAGCATGTCGTCGTCGAGCGTCCAGCCGATGGACGAAATCGCGTCGAACGCGTAGAGCTCCCTCTCCCAACCGCCTTCTCCCGAAAAGAGCTGCTCCTCCCTGCCCGAAAGCGACGCGCGCAGCCCCTCGAGCTGCGCGCCGAGCCAGCCCTCCGGCCGGATCGAGCCCAGCGAAAGCGGCGCGTAGGGGGCCGGAATCAGCGGAGAGCGGTTGAAGATGGATTTCATTGCATGCACCTCATCAATGGCGATCCTCAAAAATGTGATACTCACATTCGATTTTTCCGTTGTAGTAGCGCCGCCTGCGCGAAGCCCTTCGCCCGTAGGCGCGCTCGAAGCCCATGTCCGCCGAAAACGCGCACAGCGTCCAGCCGGGGCAGCGCCCGTGCAGAAGTCCCAGCTGCTTCGCGACCGCGTGCGCCGCGCGGACGTTGTCGAGCCGCTCGCCGTAGGGCGGGTTCGCGATGAACACGCCGGGCTCGCCGGCAAGCGCAACGTCGCGCATGTCCTTCACGGAGAGCTCGATCCTGCCCTCGAGCCCGGCCTGCCTGACGTGCCTGCGCGCGAGCTCGATCGCCTCCGGGTCGATGTCGGAGCCCGCGGCGCTCAAGGGCCGGGATGCGCACTCCTCGTATTTCGATCGCGCCGCGTTCCGGATCTCGTCGAGTTTTTCCCGCGGAACGCACGGCCATTCCTCCATCGAAAACGCGCGCTCGAGCCCCGGCGCGCGGTTCAGCGCGATGAACGCGGCCTCGATCAGGATCGTGCCGGTGCCGCAGCAGGGGTCGTACAGCCTCTGCCACGGGTGCCAGCCGCTCTGGAGCACCAGCGCCGCGGCCAGCGTCTCCCGAAGCGGCGCCTCGCCGTTCCATGTCCGGTAGCCCCTGCGCGACAGCGCCGCGCCGGAGCTGTCCAGCGCCACGACCACCTGATCCTCGTGGACCGAAACGTCGACCGCATAGGTCGCGCCGGTCTCGGGCAGCCATTCGACGCGGTACGCGGCCTTCAGCCGCTCGACGATGGCCTTTTTCACAATGGCCTGGCAGTCCCTGGGGCTCATCAGCTGCGAACGCGCGCACTGTGCGCGGACCGGAAACGCCGCGTCCCGGGGCAGGAAGTCCGGCCAGGGCAGCGCCTTCACGCCCTCAAAAAGCGCTTCGAACGACTTCGCCTCGAATCGCCCCATCTCCAATAGCACCCTGTCGGCGGTTCTCAGCCACAGGTTTGCGCGAAACCCGGCCGCGCCGTCTCCGTCAAAGGTGACTCCGCCCGTGGGCAGCGCGTGAATGCCGCCGGCATCCAATCG
>JAAYZL010000183.1 GCA_012514855.1 Clostridiales bacterium | reverse complement strand
CGAGCGCAAGACGCAGGAAGTCATCATCAACAGCTTGTTAGGGGTAAGCGCACATGAGTGAATTCAAGGCAAAGAGCAAACGCTACGGCGGCGGGTTCCGGGCATTCTTCTTCGACTGGATGATCCTCCTGCTGTTTGTCGTGCTGGTCGCCGCCAGCGCCGTGAGCAGCGAGAAGTTCCGGACGGTCGGCAACATCATGAACGTGCTGAGGCAGGCGTCGTTCATCTCGATCATCGCGATGGGCGAGTTCTTCGTGATCCTGACCGGGCAGATGGACATGTCGATCTCCTCCACGATCGGCATGACGTCGATCTTCTTCGCGGGCTTCGTCGTCAACAACGGCATACCGCTGGGCGTCGCGCTCGCGCTGGTGATTCTGATGTCGGTGGTCGTCGGACTGATCAACGGCGCGCTGACGGTGTTCGGCAAGATGCCCTCGTTCATCGCGACGCTCGTCGTCATGAACGTGCTGAAGGGCATCTACTACATCTACTCGAAGGGGCTGCCGATCTCGGGCGTGCCGACGAGCTTCAACTACCTCGGCGCCGGCTACATAGGGATCGTGCCGTTCCCGGTGATCATGATGCTCCTGATCGCGGCGATATTGTACGTGATCACGAAGTACACCGCCGTCGGCCGCGGCTTCTACGCGGTCGGCGGGAACCTCGAGGCCAGCAAGCTGTCCGGCATCAACACGAAGTTCATCGGCGTGCTGGCGTTCGTCCTGTGCGCGGTGCTCTCGTGCTTCGGCGCGCTCGGCCTCACGGCGAAGACGCTCTCCGGCAACGTCAACATCGGCGAGGGATTGCTGTTCGACGTGATGACGATCGTCGTGCTCGGCGGAACGTCGCTGACCGGCGGCCGCGGCAAGGTGTTCGGCGTCGTCATCGGCGCGCTGTTTTTGCAGGTCATCAGCAACATCATGGTGCTGATGAGCATCGACACCTACTGGCAGTGGGTCGTCAAGGGCGTGATACTGGTGGCGGTCGTGCTGATAGACTCGAACACAAAAAAGGATTAGCCGCAATATCTGGCCGCGCCGCCGTCAACCGGCGGCGCGGTTTGCGTATAAGTTCTTCAAATCGCCCCGCGCATTTAACGGCGGTCAACCTTGACAGAGGCTGTCCATGTTGCTATAATTCTCGGAAATACACGGGAAACGGAGGGGATTCCAATGGCGGTGATTCGGGAAGGGCTCACCTTTGACGACGTGCTGCTGATTCCGCGCAGGAGCGGCGTGCTCCCCAAGGAAGTAGACACCTCGGTCGAGCTCTGCGGGGGAATCCGGCTGAACATCCCGCTGATGAGCGCGGCGATGGATACCGTAACCGACGCCCGTCTGGCCATCGCGATCGCGCGCGAGGGCGGACTGGGCGTCATTCATAAGAACATGTCCGTCGAGGAGCAGGCGGCGCAGGTGGACAAGGTCAAGCGCTCCGAAAACGGCGTGATCACCGACCCCTTCTTCCTCTCGCCCGACCACCTCGCCTCCGACGCGCAGGAACTGATGGCGCGCTACCGCATCTCCGGCGTCCCGATCACCGAAAACGGCAAGCTCGTCGGCATCCTCACGAACCGCGACCTCCGGTTCGAGACCGACTTCACGAAGAAGATTTCCGAAGTGATGACCTCCGAAAACCTCGTGACCGCGCCGGTCGGCACGACGCTCGACATGGCGCGCGACATCCTCGCGAAGCACCGCATCGAAAAGCTGCCGCTCGTCGACGAGAACTTCATGCTGCGCGGGCTGATCACGATCAAGGACATCCAAAAGACGATGAAGTACCCGTACTCGGCGAAGGACGCGAACGGCAGGCTGCTCTGCGCCGCGGCCGTCGGCGTGACGCGGGACATGATGCTCCGCGTCGAGGCGCTCGTGCGCGCGAAGGTGGACATGGTCGCGCTCGACACCGCGCACGGCCACTCCGCGGGCGTGCTGCAGGCCGTCGAGGCCGTCAAGGCGGCGTATCCCGACCTCCCGGTCATCGCCGGAAACGTCGCGACCGCCGACGCGACGCACGACCTGATTGCGGCCGGCGCGGACGTCGTCAAGGTCGGCATCGGCCCCGGCTCGATCTGCACGACGCGCGTCGTCGCGGGCATCGGCGTGCCGCAGATCACCGCGATCATGGACTGCGCCGAGGAGGCCGACCGCCACGGCAAGGCCGTCATCGCCGACGGCGGCGTCAAGTATTCCGGCGACATCCCCAAGGCGATCGCCGCCGGCGCGAGCGCGGTCATGCTCGGAAGCCTGTTCGCGGGCGTCGAGGAGAGCCCCGGCGCGATGGAGATCTTCCAGGGCCGCTCGTTCAAGGTCTACCGCGGCATGGGCTCGATGGCCGCGATGGCCGAGGGCAGCCGCGACCGCTACTTTCAGGAGGACGAGAAGAAGCTCGTCCCCGAAGGGGTCGAGGGCCGCGTGCCGTACAAGGGGCCGCTGTCGGAGACGATCTTCCAGATGGTCGGCGGGCTCCGCTCGTCGATGGGCTACTGCGGAACCCCGGACATCCGGTCGCTGCGCACCGACGCCGAGTTCATCCGCATCACCGGCGCCGGCCTCGTCGAGAGCCACCCGCACGACATCAACATCACGAAGGAGGCGCCGAACTACTCGGTGCGGATGAACTGATTTCCCGGAATCGACCGTTTCGAGGCTCCGCGAGCACAGCGCGCTCCCGCGGAGCCTTTTTGCCGCCCCAAAATTAAAATTAACATACAAATCCGGCAGATTGCTTCTTGCGCAATCGTTTGGATACTGCTATAATGTACATATTGCCGGATACAGTCGCGCGCCGCACAATGCAAACACGGCCGCGCGGTTCTCCGCCGGATTGGGGCGTTCCATAGCTGTACGGACTTGCGCAAACGATTGGGCATGTTCCCCACCGAACACCGATGGCCGGTTCCCATCCAAACGCCGAAGGAAGTGAAGCGAGGGTGACACAGGAACTGATCCGCATGGAAAACATCTCGAAGGAGTTTCCGGGGGTCAAGGCGCTCGCAGGCGTCCGCTTCCAGCTGAACGCCGGCGAGGTGCACGCGCTGGTCGGCGAAAACGGCGCCGGGAAATCGACGCTGATGAAGGTGCTGACGGGCGTCTACCAAAAGGACGCGGGAAGCGTCTTCCTGCGCGGCGAGCCGGTCGAGATCGGGAGCGTGCGCCAGAGCCAGCAGCTCGGGATCGTGATGATCCATCAGGAGCTGAACCTGATGAACCACCTGACGGTCGCGCAGAACATCTTCATCGGCCGGGAGTCGCGCCGCGCGGGGCTGTTTCTCAACGACCAGGAATTGAACCGCCGCGCGCGGGAGCTGTTTGAGCGCCTGAACGTCGACATCGACCCGACCGTGCGCGTCGGGACATTGACGGTCGCGAAGCAGCAGATGGTCGAGATCGCGAAGGCGCTCTCGTACAACTCGGACGTCTTGATCATGGACGAGCCGACCGCGGCGCTGACCGACAACGAGATCAACGACCTGTTCCGCGTGATCCGGATGCTCCGCGCCGAGGGCAAGGGCATCATCCACATCTCGCACCGGCTCGAGGAGCTCAAGCAGATTTCCGACCGCATCACGGTCATGCGCGACGGCGGCTACGTCGCGACCGTCAACACGCACGAGGTCGACACCGGCGAGATCATCTCGATGATGGTCGGCCGCGAGATCTTCATCACGCGCACCGAGCGCGAGGTGCCGCCGGACGCGAAGGTCGCGCTCGAGGTCAAGAACATCAACCGCGGGCGCATGGTCCGGGACGTGTCGTTCTTGGTCCGGCAGGGCGAGATTCTGGGCATCGCCGGGCTCGTCGGCGCGGGCCGCACCGAGACCGCGCGCGCGATCTTCGGCGCGGACAGGAAGGCCGGCGGCGAGATCTACATAAGCGGCAGGAAGGTCTCGATCAACACGCCCGCGGACGCGGTCCGGCACGGCGTCGCGTATCTTTCGGAGGACCGGAAGCGCTACGGGCTGATGCTGGGCCTGAGCGTCCAGACGAACGTGTCGATCGCGACGATGCGCAGGTTTTTGACCGGCAAGTTCTTCCTGAACGACGCGCGCGAGGCGGCGAACACCCGGAAAATGGTCGGGGAGCTCTCGATCAAGACGCCGACCGTCCGCCAGCTCGCGCGCTATTTGTCCGGCGGCAACCAGCAGAAGCTCGTGCTCGCGAAGTGGCTGACGAAAAACTGCGACATCCTGATCTTCGACGAGCCGACGCGCGGCATCGACGTCGGCGCGAAGAACGAGATCTACAAGCTGCTCGACCGGCTCGCGGCCGCGGGCAAGGCGATCGTCATGATCTCCTCGGAGCTCCCGGAGATCATCCGCGTCAGCAACCGCGTCGTCGTCATGTGCGAGGGCAGGATCACCGGCGAGGTCACGGGCGACAGGATCGATCAGGAAACCATCATGCGGTACGCGACGATGCGAGAGGCGGAGGCGTAGAAGATGAAGAGGAACCGGGCGCTGACCCAAAAACTGATTATCCTGAGCGTGCTGATCGTGATGTTCGCGTTCTTCGCGCTGATGAAGCCGGGGTTCGCGAGCTGGATGAACATCATGAACATCGCGCTGTCGACCTGCGTGAACGGCCTTCTGGCCATTGCCGTGACGTTCGTCATCACGACGGCGGGCATAGACCTCTCGATCGGCACGACCATGACCTTCAGCTGCGTCATGAGCGGCATCGCGTTCACGGCTTGGGGCTTCCCGATCGGCCTCGCGATCGTGTTCGGGTTCCTCGTGGGCGCGGTGTGCGGAGGAACGAGCGGCTTTGCGGTCGCGAAGATGAAGCTGCCGCCGTTCATCGCGACGCTTTCGATGCAGATGATGACGAAGGGGCTGTCGCTCGTCGTGTCGGGCATCAAGCCCGTGTACTTCACGGCCGCGCCAAGCTACCAGAAGATCGCGCTCGGGAGCGTGATCGGGCAGTTGTTCAGGCAGATCTTTCCGGGGATCGACGCTCCGTGGTGGCTCGACAACATTTACAACGCGTTCCTGCTGTTCATCCTGGGCGTCGTGATCGCCTATGTGCTGTATTCGAGGACTTTGCTCGGCCGCTACACGCAGGCGATCGGCTCGAACGAGGAGTCCGCCAGGCTCTCGGGCATCAACACCGACCGCTGGAAGATGCTGGTCTACATGGTCAGCGGCCTGTTCAGCGCGTTCGCGGGGCTCATCATGTCCGCGCGGCTCAACTCCGCGCAGCCGCAATTGGGCGCGGGCTACGAGTCCGAGGCGATCGCCGCGGCCGTCATCGGCGGAACCTCGATGTCCGGCGGCGAGGGCTCGATCCCGGGAACCGTGATCGGCGCGTTCATCATCTCGGTGCTCGCGAACGGCCTCCGCTCCATGGCGGTCACGACCGAGTGGCAGACCGTCGTCACCGGCACGGTGCTCGCGGGCGCGGTGTACTTCGACCTGCTCAGAAAGCGCGGCAGGACCAACTGAGACTGAAACCCCGGCGGGGTTTGGGTATACAAAAAAAGGAGGTACGAATCATGAAGAAGGTTCTGGTACTGGCTCTGGCGGTCATGCTGCTCCTGTCGGCCGCGGCCCCCGCGATGGCGGAGGCGAAGCCCCTCGAGGGCGGCTTCATCCCGGTGATCCCGCTCGGCGTCGCGCACCAGTTCTGGCAGGCGGTCAGGATGGGCGCGGAGCAGGCCGCCGAGGAATACGGCGTGACCATCGTGTTCGACGGCCCGCAGGAGGAGACCATGGTCGACAAGCAGGTGGACATCCTGCGCGCGAACCTGGCGAACGAGAACCTGATCGCGGTCTGCCTGGCCGCCATCGACGAGCAGTCGGTCGTCGCCGACCTGACCGCCGTCAAGGAGAAGGGCATGCCGGTCGTCGGCTTTGACGCGGGCTGCGGCGCGATCGCCGACGCGCACTGCTCGACGTCCAACTACGCCGCGGGCGAGCTCGCCGCCGAGAACGCCATCCGGCTTCTCAACGGCGAGGGCAAGATCGCCGTCGTCGGCCACTCGCAGACGGTCGTCGACGCGGTCGCGCGCGTCAAGGGCTTCGTCGACTACATCGGCGCGAACTCGAACATCGAGATCGTCGACACGCAGTACGGCGACGGCGACCACCTCAAGTCCGCCGACATCGCGAAGTCCATGCTGATCGCGAACCCCGACGTCGACCTGATCTACGCCTCGAACGAGGGCGCGTGCGTCGGCGCGTACAACGGCCTCAAGGAGATCAACATGATCGGCAAGGTCATGCTGATCGGCTTCGACTCCTCCGCGGCGATGAAGGCCGGCGTCCGCAACGGCGAAATCGCGGGCGCGATCACGCAGGACCCGGTCGGCATGGGCTACAAGGCGGTCGCGACCGCGTGCAAGCTCGTGCTCGGCGAGCCGATCGAGGGAGTGGAGGACGAGAACGGAACCGTCGTCATCGACACGGGCTGCTACTGGTACGACGCCACGAACATGGACGAAGCGCACATCGCGCCGCTGCTCTACGATTAAGCGCAAAGGGGGCGGGTTTCCGCCCCCGATTCCCGGTTTTTCAAGCGCATATCCGGCTCAACATGCCTTACCATAAAAAACCCGGCAGGAGGAGAAAGATGTACGGAAAGAAGGTCTGGTTTTTCCCGGACGGCGACCGGCCGCCGCTCGGCGACAGCGCGATGGTGGGCCACGAGTCCTACGTCGTGCTGAACCCGAACGATCTGGACGCGCACGTCGAGGTCACGCTCTACTTTGAGGACCGGGAGCCCGTTCGCGGCATCCGGGTGACCGTCGGGCGCGAGCGCGTCAAGTGCTTTCAGACGCACAACCCCGACCACTTCGGCGAAAACACGCTGCCGATCGCCACGCAGTACGCGGCGAAGGTCGAGAGCGACGTGCCGGTCATCGTGCAGTACGGCCGGCTCGACGCGAGGCAGGTCAACCTCGCCTACTACACGACGATGGGGTACCCGATCGATGATTGCTAAGCGCTTCTGCCAGCGCGCGCTTCTGAAGCCGGAGAGGATCGAGGAATACCGCCGCCTGCACGCCGCGGTATGGCCGGAGGTCCTGAAGACGATCGTCGACTGCAACCTGACGAACTACTCGATTTCCATCATGGGGGACATGGTCGTCGCCTATTTCGAGTACACCGGGGACGACTACGAGGCGGACATGCGCAAGATGGCGGCCGACCCCGTCACGGTCGAGTGGTGGAAGCACACGAAGCCGTGCTTTGCCCGCCACGCCGAGGGCGTGTACTACGAGGACCTGGAAGAGATTTTTTATCAACCGTAGAGTTTAGCAATCCGCTTGCAGATTGCGGGTCGGCGGGCCGTGCGCGGACCGGCACGCCGACAAACGACAAGGGTTTAGCAATCCGCCTATGGATTGCGGATCGGCGGGCCGTATACGGACCGGCACGCCGACAAACGACAAGGGTTTAGCAATCCGCCTGCGGATTGCGGGTCGGCGGGTCGTGCGCGGACCGGCACGCCGACAAACGACAAGGGTTTAGCAATCCGCTT
>JAAYZL010000182.1 GCA_012514855.1 Clostridiales bacterium | reverse complement strand
TGCGCTTCGAGCGCCCGGACGCGATCGTGCCCGGCATCGGCGGCCAGACGGGGCTGAACCTCGCGATGCAGCTCGAGAAAAAGGGCGTGCTGCGCGAGTGCCAGGTCGAGCTGCTCGGCACGCCGCCCCGCTCGATCGAGCGCGCCGAGGACCGGGAGCTCTTCAAGCGGCTCTGCGAGGAGCTCAAGGAGCCGGTGCTGCCGTCGCTTATCGCGCACTCGATTGAGGAAGGGGTTCAGGCGGCGGAGAGGATCGGCTACCCGGTCGTGCTCCGCCCGGCGTTCACGCTCGGCGGCACCGGCGGCGGCTTCGCCGACGGCGAGGACGAGCTCCGCGCGCTGATGAAAAACGCGCTCAAGCTCTCCCCCGTCCGCCAGGTGCTCGTCGAAAAGAGCATCAAGGGCTACAAGGAGATCGAATACGAGGTGATGCGCGATAGCAACGACACCGCGATCGCCATCTGCAACATGGAGAACATCGACCCGGTCGGCATCCACACCGGCGACTCGATCGTCGTCGCGCCCAGCCAGACGCTGACGAACAAGGAGTACCACCTGCTCCGCGACAGCGCGCTTCGCATCATCCGGGCGCTCGCAATCGAGGGCGGCTGCAACGTGCAGTTCGCGCTCGACCCGGACTCGTTCAACTACTACGTGATCGAGGTCAACCCGCGCGTGTCGCGGTCGTCCGCGCTCGCGTCGAAGGCCAGCGGCTACCCGATCGCGCGCGTGTCGGCGAAGATCGCGGTCGGCATGACGCTCGACGAGATCCGGATCGCGAACACTCCGGCGAGCTTCGAGCCGACGCTCGACTACGTCGTCACGAAGATGGCGCGCTTCCCGTTCGACAAGTTCGCGACGGCATCGAACAAGCTCTCGACGCAGATGAAGGCGACCGGCGAGGTCATGTCCGTCGGCCGGACGATCGAGGAGAGCCTCTTGAAGGCGGTGCGCTCGCTCGAAATCGGCGTATGCCACGTGCACATGCCGAAGTTCGACACGACCACGGACGCGGCGCTTTTGCAGTATGTCGGCATCGGCACCGACGACCGCGTGTTCGCGATCGCGGAGCTGCTCCGGCGCGGCGCCGACCCCGGCGTGATCGCGAGTGCGACGAGGATCGACCTCCTGTTCATCGACCGCATCCGCGCGATCGTCGAGTACGAGGGGGCACTTCGGGAGCATCCGGGCGACCAAGAGCACCTGCGGCAAGCCAAGCGCATGGGCTTTTCGGACAAATTCGTCGCGAAGCTCTGGAACATGAAGGAGATCGACGTCTGCGAGCTTCGCAGGGAGATCGGGCTGTTCCCGGTCTATAAGATGATCGACACCTGCGCGAGCGAGTTCGAGAGCTACATCCCCTACTTCTACGCGACCTACGAGGACGAGAACGAATCCATCGTCAGCGACAAAAGGAAGATCCTCGTGCTCGGCTCGGGGCCGATCCGCATCGGGCAGGGCGTCGAGTTCGACTACTCGACCGTGCACGCGATCAAGACGATCAAGGA